>NZ_QAIM01000471.1:10849-17876 GCF_003061035.1 Acidovorax sp. HMWF018 | reverse complement strand
GCGGCGGCAGCGTTCGCGTATCGGCCGCCAGCGCGGGCAAACGCCAGGCTCCAGCGCCTGCGCGGCGTGGCGGATCCCCCTCCAAGGTCAAGCGCCGCTGAGCCGCAGGCGCCTCAGCAAAGCCACCTGGGCCCGGCGAAGCCCGGCATTGCTTGGCCGGTCGCTGGGCCCCTGCATCAGAACCGGAGCGTGTGCATGCCCAGCAGCCCCAGGATTCCCATGATGATGAGATAAAGCGCCACGATGGTGCTGAGCAAACGCGGCATGACCAGGATGAGGATGCCTGCGATCAGGGAGACGAGCGGGCCGATGCTGAGACTCAGCGACATGGTGGATAGTCCTTGAAAAATGGCACGGGAATGGCGCAGCACAACTGCTGCGTGCGTAGCCTGCGCGATGCGTATCACACGGTGTGATTGCGGTGCAGTGGCAGGTGGGCAGGCGGCTGACACTGTAGTCGATGCCAGGGCCCTCAGAGCCTGTTGACGATCTCGCGGTAGAGGTAAGCAGGCTGTTGGGGTCTCCCGCCGCAGCGGCTTGTCAGACGCTGTACTTTTGGCGGGCTTTGCGCACCAGATCGTTGCTGGACGTACGCGCCAGTTCGACCTTGGCCTCGGCCAGTTCGGGCAGCACGCGCGACAACACCCGCAGTGCGGTTGCCGGGCCTTCGTCCGGCATCAGGCCGTTGGTCGAGTAGGTCTCGCGCACCCGGCTGAACGCCGCCAGATAGAGCCCCCGGTCACCCATCAGGTAGGCGGGAGGCACCGCCTTCACCAGGTCTGCCGGTGCTGCCGTCTGCAGCCACTTGAGCGCATGCACAACGCCATTGACCAATGCCTGGGCCTGGGCAGGCTGCTTCTGGATGAAGGCCTGCGGGGCATACAGGCAGCTGGCGGGCATGGTGCCACCGAACATGTCCTGCCCTGCCTTGAGAGAGCGCATATCGCCCACGATGCGGGTGTCAGCCTTCTGCTCCAGCAAGGTCATGATGGGATCGGCATGGCACAGTGCATGCACCTGGCCGGAACGCAGCGCGTTCATGGCATTGGTGCCCGAGCCCACCCCCACAAAACCCACATCGCGCAACGGCACGCCCGCACGCATCAGCATCAGGCTGGCTGCCATGTGGGTGGATGAGCCCACCGACGACACCCCCACCTTGCGCCCAGCGAGGTCGCCCAGGTCCTTGTACGCAGGCACCGACCGCAGTGACACACCCAGCGCCAGCTGCGGGGCCCGCCCCTGCAGCACCAGCGCACGGTACGCATGACCTCGCGCCTGCGCACGCAACACGTGCTCGAAGGCACCGGAACAGACATCTGCCGCACCGTCCTGTACCGCCTGCCAAGCATGCGCTCCCGCCGAATAGTCCCGCACCACCACGTCCAGGCCTTCGAGGCGGAAGTACCCCAGCGCATCGGCCAGCGCCAGCGGCAGGTGGTACAGAACGCCCTGCCCTCCGACCGCCACGGTCACTCGCCCGAGAGCAGCACCATCGGTCTGCGCACGCACCCGAATGGCAGGCGCCCACACCGCAGCCGCCGACAAGGCAGATACAGCGCCAAAGGCGCGGCGGGTGAGTGGAGGCAGGGACATGGAATCAGGCAAAAAGACAATGCTGCATTGCAACAATCGTGCCGCAGCACAGACGAAACCGCATCAGGGTGAATCCCTGCGGGTTACTACGTACCGCGATAGACAGCCTTCAACCGCAGCACACCGCAAGACGGGTGGCGCGCACCCGGGGCGCTCAACGGTACCCGATGAACAGGATGGCAATATTGACCAGAAAACCACCGGCCCAGACTGCGCTGCGGGCCATCGGCATGTCGGCCACGTACATCATCACGTAGAAGATCCGCAGAAAGACATACAACAACGCCAGCAGATCCAGCAACGTCTGCCCCGCCCCCAGCAGGTGCGCAATGATGACCGCGCCGATGAAGAACGGCAGCGCTTCAAAGCTGTTGGCCTGCGCTGCGTTGGCGCGTCCGCGCCAGTCAGTCTGCCGCGAGAGCCAGCCGCGCGGATCGTGGTTGTCAAAACCGCCTTCTTTGCGGGACTTGCCAAAGTTGCCACTTTTGGCCAACCAGGCACAAGCGATGGGCAGCAGTGCTGCGAACAGCACGCACCAATAGGCCACGGTGAACCGCGCGACGTGCAAGGTGGTATTCATTTTCGAGGCTTTTGAGGGCAACAGCGCAGCAAATACAAGCGCTGGTAGCTATTAAATTGAGAGTATTTTAGCCGCAGACATTGTCGGGACGACGGGCTGGCAGGCGCCTTGGCGTCACCGGCGATCCACCAGCGCATGCGCGATCGTTCCCAGGTCCACGTACTCCAGCTCACTGCCGACAGGCACGCCGCGCGCGAGCCGCGTGACATGCAACCCACGGCTCTTCAGCGCCTCGCTGATCACATGCGCAGTCGCCTCCCCCTCGGCATTGAAGTTGGTGGCCAGGATCACCTCCTGAACGGTGCCATCCGTGGCGCGCTCCATGAGCTTGTGCAGGCCGATCTCCTTGGGACCGACACCATCGAGCGGGCTGAGCCGCCCCATCAACACGAAGTACAACCCCTTGAAGGCCCCCGTGCGCTCCAGCGCAGACTGGTCAGCGGGCGTCTCCACCACGCACAGCCGCGTTGCATCGCGGTCCGGGTCCAGGCAGGTGCTGCACACCTCCGCCTCGGTGAACGTATGACAACGCGCGCAGTGGTGCACCGTGCCCACCGCTTCCGAGAGCGCCCGCGACAGCGCCAGCGCCCCTTCGCGATCATGCTGCAACAGATGAAACGCCATGCGCTGCGCAGACTTCACCCCCACCCCCGGCAACCGGCGCAGCGCCTGGATCAGAACGTCGAGGGAGTTGGTGGTGGACATGGAAAGGCTGAAGATAAGGCGCGTAAGGTCGTACGAAGCAGTGGAGCGAGGCTCAACAGGCCAAGCCCAAACGGATGTGGGAAAACAACGGGAATTTACCCCTGCCTTTACACCCACCCTCAAGGGCGTAGCGAGCGGGATCAGCTACTAGGCGGACGGAGCACAGCCACCGGAACGTACTTGAAGTACGCGAGGATGGCGAGCACCGCCCAACGACGCAGATGGCCCGCTCGGTAGCTAACCCTCAGAAAGGGAATTTCATGCCGCCGGGGAGGCCTGGCATACCTTGCGTCAGCTTGCCCATCTTCTCCGAAGATGTCTCCTCCGCCTTGCGCACCGCCGCATTGAACGCAGCCGCCACCAGGTCTTCCAGCATGTCCTTGTCTTCGGCCAGCAGGCTCGGGTCGATGGTGATGCGCTTGACGTCGTGCTTGCAGGTCATGACCACCTTCACCAGACCCGCGCCCGATTCACCCTCCACCTCGATGAAAGCCAGTTCGTCCTGGGCCTTCTTGAGGTTGTCCTGCATCGCCTGGGCTTGCTTCATGAGGCCGGCGAGTTGTCCTTTGTTGAACATGGTGTGGTTTCCTTTTCAGTTTCTAGTGAAATGAGTAACAGAGGTTGTCCGTCATGCAGGTTTGATACTGCCCGGCACGATTCTCGCGCCGTAGTCACGCATCAGCGATTGCACGAAGGGGTCGTTGTGCACGATTTCTTCCGCGCGACGCTGGCGTTCGGCGGCGGCGGCGGCGTTGCGACGGGCGGGGCTGTCGATGACCACGCCCACTTCCACGCTGATCTGGGTCGCATGGC
This sequence comes from Acidovorax sp. HMWF018, assembly GCF_003061035.1. Taxonomy (NCBI): domain Bacteria; kingdom Pseudomonadati; phylum Pseudomonadota; class Betaproteobacteria; order Burkholderiales; family Comamonadaceae; genus Acidovorax; species Acidovorax sp. HMWF018. The sequence continues at coordinate 14,182 of NZ_QAIM01000471.1, read as the reverse complement.
CCGCAGCTTCAAGGGCCGCACGCAGGCGCTCGCGCGCCGTGGGCTGGTTGAGCGATTCGCGCTCGACGCGCAACAGCCAGTGACCACCATCGCGCGCCACCAGCTGCGACTGCAGGGCCAGTTCGCGCACCAGCGCCGTGATGGCCTCTGCTGCCACCAGTTGCTGCACCGTGGCATGCCAGACGTCCCCCTCTTCGGTGGGGGTGTAGCGGGCAGATACCGGGGTCGGGGCAGACAGTGGAAGCGGCTGCAACCGTTCGCCGGGCTCCGGGGACTCACGCACTGGGATTGCTACATATTCAGGAGCATTCTGTGCTTTGAATGATTGCACTACGCCGGGATTTTGATCAAACCTCTCGGTGGTGCGTACCGGCAACGCCGTGGCAGCGGGTGCAGCCGCAGTGGTCACAGTACCGGGCTCGTCAGAACCTGGCCATGGGGGTGGCTCAGAATCGTTGAACGACTCTGATGGATGGTCTCCGCCGCCAGAAGATGCGGTGCCTGCAGCCACTGCCGGAACTGGGGCCGGGACTGCAGGCGCGGGGGCCGCAGACGGGACTTGCTGGGCAGCACGCACCGGAGCTGCAGGCGCCGACGGTACAGACAGGGCCTGGGGGGGCTTCACCGCTGCCCCTCCCACAGGCCCTGGCGTGGCCACCAGTGCAGCAGGGGCTGCTGCAGTTGATGCAACAGCGCCTGAGGGGGGCGTTTCAGCCCGCGTCAGAGTTTTTTTTTCAGCCGATTCGCCGGCGCCCCCTGCGCCGCTGACGGGCTTGAAAGCCAGCAGACGCAGCAGCACCATGGTGAGTGCCGCGTACTCGTCGGGCGCCAGGCCCAACTCGCCGCGCCCGTGCAGGCACAGGCTGTAGAGCAACTGCGTTTCATCCGCGGGCATCAGTGCAGACAGGCGGGCTGTTTCAGCAGCCTCGGGGTCGCCTGCGTCCACGGCACCGGCCATCTGGGGCACTGCCTGGAACACGGCCATGCACTGCAGTACGGCACTCATCTCTTCGAGCGTGGAGGCGGCAGACAGCCCGTTCATGCGCAGCGTGTCCGAGGTCTCCACCACGGTTTTCCCGTCACCCTGGGCGAGCGCTTCGATGAGCCGGAACACATAGGAGCGGTCCACCGCACCCAGCATCTGGCGCACACCGGCTTCCTGCAGCTGGCCACTGCCGAAGGCAATGGCCTGGTCGGTCAGCGACAGTGCATCGCGCATGGAGCCCCGCGCAGCGCGTGAGAGCAAGCGCAGCGCCTGGGGCTCGGCAGGCACGTTCTCGGTCGCCAGCACCTGCGTGAGGTGCGAGAGCACGGTTTCAGGCGCCATGGGGCGCAGGTTGAACTGCAGGCAGCGGCTCAGCACCGTGACCGGCACCTTCTGCGGGTCGGTCGTGGCCAGCACAAACTTGAGGTACTCAGGCGGCTCTTCCAGCGTCTTGAGCATGGCGTTGAACGCCGTGTTGGTCAGCATGTGCACTTCGTCGATCATGAAGACCTTGAAGCGCCCCTGCACCGGCTTGTAGACCGCCTGCTCCAGCAGGCTCTGCACTTCGTCCACGCCCCGGTTGGAGGCCGCGTCCAGCTCGGTGTAGTCCACAAAGCGGCCGCTGTCGATGTCGGTGCAGGCCTGGCACACGCCGCAGGGCGTAGCGGTGATGCCGCCATTGCCGTCCGCCCCCTGGCAGTTGAGCGACTTGGCCAGGATGCGCGACACCGTGGTCTTGCCCACGCCGCGCGTACCGGTAAACAGGTAGGCGTGGTGCAGGCGCTGCTGGGTCAGCGCATTCGACAAGGCCTGGACCACATGTTCCTGCCCCACCATCTCGGTGAAATTGCGGGGACGGTACTTGCGGGCGAGCACGAGGTAGGACATGCGGTCGATTCTACGGGCTGGGCCATGCGCCCCTAGCGCCACCAGGGCAAACAAAACAGCCACTGAAAAATCAGGGCCTCCATCCGACGTACAATTAGCGGTGACGGGCCTCCTCGCATGGTGAAGCGGCCAACCGGGTCAGGTGGGGAACCAAGCAGCCCTAACTGTGGAGTCAGTGCCGGGGGTAAGGCTCGTCAACTTCTTCTTTCTTTTTGCGCGGTCGCGCAAAAACTTCCCTCTCTCCAGTATTTCCTCAGCGCGCCGGGCGCCTCATGCCCACTCAAGCCCCTGCGGACTGCCCCAGCCAGCTGAGAGCCCCCTCTCCCGCCACACGGCCGCTGGCCATGCTGGCGGTCAGCAGATAGCCCCCGGTGGGCGCCTCCCAGTCCAGCATTTCTCCCGCGCAGAACACACCTGGTAACGCCGTCGCCATGAGGTGTGCGTCCATCGCTTCAAAGGCCACACCGCCCGCCGTGCTGATGGCCTCGTCCAGCGGGCGTGTGGCCACCACGGTGATGGGCAAGGCTTTGATGGCATGGGCCAGTGCCACGGGGTCGTTCATTCCGTCCTTGCCCAGGTGTTCGTACAGGATGCCCGCCTTGATGCCATCCAGGCCCAGGCGGCTCTTGAGGTGGCTGGAGAGCGACCGGGAACCGCGAGGGTGGCGCACTTCCACCAGCACGCGCTCAGGCGCATGGTCGGGCAGCAGGTCGAGGTGGAACGTGGCGTGGCCATGGGCCTCCACCTCGTCGCGCAGCAGGTGTGAGGCGGCATAGACCAGGCTGCCCTCCACCCCTGTGGCCGTGACCACAAACTCGCCCCGACGACTGAAGCTGTGGCCCCGGCTGTCGGTAAAGCTGAGCGCCACGGTCTTGAAGGGCTGGCCCACAAACTTCTCGGCAAAATGCGGCGTCCAGCCCACGGTGGGCGCAGGCGTGCGGCCCAGCAGCTCCTGCAGAAAGGCGCGGCGCGTCTCGCCCGCAGGTGCGTCTGCACGCAGCACATCAAAGCCGCAGTTGGACGGGCGCAGCGGAGCCACGGCCACACCCTGCTGTGCCAGCAGCGGCACCCAGGCACCATCAGACCCCAGGCGCGCCCAGCTGCCGCCGCCCAGCGCCAGCACCACCGCCTTGGCGACCACCCGCACCTCGCCAGCCGGTGCAGCCAAGCGCAGAGCGCCATCCTCGGCCCAGCCCAGCCAGCGGTGGCGCATGTGGAACAGCACGCCTTGCCCGCGCAGGCGCTGCAGCCAGGCGCGCAGCAGCGGCGCGGCCTTCATGTCGGTGGGAAACACACGGCCCGAAGTGCCCACAAAGGTCTCCACTCCCAGCCCCTGCGCCCAAGCGCGTATCTCGGGGCCGCCAAAAGCCTGAATCAGGGGCTCAATCTGTGGTTCGCGCCCGGCATAGCGACTCACAAAAGGCGCATGCGGCTCGGAATGCGTGAGGTTGAGCCCGCCC
>NZ_QAIM01000471.1:7920-10839 GCF_003061035.1 Acidovorax sp. HMWF018 | reverse complement strand
ACCGAAGGCATGGCATCAAACACGTGCACGACCACCCCCGCCTGGGCCAACACTTCTGCGGCCATGAGACCCGCCGGACCACCGCCGATGACGGCCACGTCGCACTGCAAAGCCTCCGCAGACTGGGCAAGTACAGGGGATGTATCGGAAGGAGGAAGGGGGTGGGACACGTAAGGGCCTTGCTGAATAAAGAAGCGCGTTGCGGGGGCGGCATGTCAGAACAGAGAGCCTTGCGGAGAATCCGCAGGGCCTGGCGCGGTGGGCGCGCGCTCTGGTTGTGCTGGGGCAACCGGCGCAATGGGGGCAACGGGCGGGCGAGTATGCCCCACCACAAGGGCCTGGGCCGCCGATGCCCCTGTTGAGCCCTGCGCATCGCCCACCATTACCAACCGCCCATCGCCCGTGAGAAAGGCCGCATGCACCACCTCGCCCGGCATCAGGGCCTGTACCGCTTCGCGGTAACGCTGCAACTGGGCCACCAGTGCCTGCTGGCGCTGGGGTTGGGTGGCGCTTTTGTAATCCAGCACCCACCAGCCGGCCTCTGCATCGCCGGCGTGTGCGGCGCGGCGCTGCACCAAGCGGTCGATGCGCAGGCTCTGCCCCTGGTAGTGCAGCGGGGCTTCGTTGATGGCGGTCTGCACCAGAGCAGCGTCCCACGCCCAGGCCCCCTCGCCCGCCAGAATGGCCTGCGCCATGCGGGCGGCCAACTCGGCGGCAGCGGGGGCAATGTCGTGGTCCAGAGCCAGGCGGGCAATGCGCGCGGCAGCCCAACCCTGGACGCGCAAGTCGGCCAGTGGGGCACCAGCCACGCCGGCTTGCTCCAGCAGCTGGTGCATGGCATCGCCCTGGCGCGACAAGGGGGTGGACTCTCCGTCGCCCGGCATGGCCACAGGGCTGTCGCCCGGCAATCCCGCATCGGTTTGTACGCGCGCGCTTTGCAGCGCCTCGGGCAGCACGGGCAGGCAGGGGATGGTGAAGGTCTGCGCGGGCGCTACGACCGCCACGGCATGTTCTGCGGGGGCCAACGCCTGCGTGTCCACTTCAGTGACCAAGGAAGCGAGCCGATTCCACCAACTGCCGGGGGCTGAGTTACCGGGCTGCACGGACGACAGGGCCAGGCAATGCTTGGCACGCGTCATGGCCACGTAGAGCATGTTCAGTTCCTCGCGGCTGCGGGCCTGCTGCTCGGCGGCGAGCGCATCCACTGCGCTGGGTGGCGGGTTCGATTCGCTGGCCAAAAAGACGAAGGCAGACGGCACGGCCTGCTCGCCAGGCCAGTCCACCAGCACGCCCATGGTCTCGGCCTTTTGTGGACGGGTGTCGGTATCGAGCAGCAGCACGCAATCGGCCTCCAGCCCCTTGGCACCGTGCACCGTCAGCAAGCGGATGGCCTGCGCATCCGCCCGGCCTGGGGCGCGCACACCGCCCTTTTTCATGGCCCGCACAAAGGCATAGGGCGTGAGGTAGCGCCCCCCGTCGTGCTGCAGCGATGCCGCCAGCAGTGCGCGCAGATTGGCCTGCACGGACTGGCGCTGGGTGACAGGTGCTGCGGCAGCAAAGCGGGCCAGCACGTCACCGTGTTCGTAAATGGTGTGCAGCGCGTCGTGGGGCGGCAAAGTGCCCACCCACCTCTGATATTGGGCCAAAACGGCTCCAAGCGCTTGATATTCATGCGCTATCAGCTCACTTTTCAATAGCAAATCAAACCAGCTACAGCCCGCGTGTTCCGGCTGGCGGCGCAACAACGCCAGCGCGACCAGCGCGTCGTCGCCCAGGCCAAACAGGGGTGACTTGAGCGCGCGGGCCAAAGACAGGTCGTGTGTGGGCGATACCAGCACGTCGAGCAGCGCCACCATGTCCTGCACCTCGGGCGCGTCAAACAGGTCGGCTTTTTCGGGCTGCACACAGGGCAGGTGCAGGGCGCGCAGGGCGTCTTGCATGCTGGCCAGGCGGTCGCGCTTGCGGGCCAGCACCAGCACTTCTTTGGGCGGCGTGCCGCTGGCGATCTGCGCGGCCACCCAGGCGGCGGCCTGGGTGCATTCGCGCATGCGCTGGGTTTCTTCGGCCTCGTGCCGGGGTTCGGTCAGGCTATCGCGCCAGGCCAGGGCGTCGCGGCCTGCGCCTTGGCTGTCGCCGTCCGCATCGGTGATGGCGGGCAGGCGCAGCAACTGGCCGGGATGCTTGGATTCTGTGGTGTGGTCGCGGAATCCGCTGGTCTCGTGCAGCGCCTGGGCCTCACCCATCACGGCGTTGACGGCACCGATCACGCCCTGCGCGTTGCGGCGTGTGTGGTCGCAGCTCAGCAAATCGCCGCCCAGCCCATCACGCACAAAGGCCTGCGCGGCGATGAACACCTGCGGCTCGGCGCGGCGAAAGCGGTAGATGCTCTGCTTGGGGTCGCCCACGATGAACACGCTGGGCGCGGCAGACCCGCCGCCCGAGCCCGCATAGCCTGACAGCCACGCGTGCAGCGCCTGCCACTGCAGCGGGTTGGTGTCCTGGAACTCATCGACCAGCAGGTGGCGAATGCGGGCATCGAGCCGCTCCTGCACCCAGCCGCTGAGCACCGGGTCGGCCAGCATGACCAGGGCGGTGCGCTCCACATCGTTCATATCCACCCAGCCGTGCTGCTGCTTGACGGCCACAAACTGCGCGATGAGGCAACGCGCCAGCCGGGCCATGCGCTGCTGGTGCTGCCAGGCCTCGTGCTGGCGGCGTGCGGTGAGCAGGCGCTGCAGCTCGGGCTCGGCTTCTTGCGCGGCGGGGAACTTCTCGAGGTTCTTGGACAGGCGGTCTTCCTTGGCCACGAACATCGCACGGCGCAATTGGTCCAGGCGCTGGTTCAGGTCGGTGCAGCCCAGCGCGTCGATGATGGCGTCAGCCGCCTTTTGGGGGGTCTTGTTGGCCTCTGCGCCCAGC
>NZ_QAIM01000471.1:4589-7897 GCF_003061035.1 Acidovorax sp. HMWF018 | reverse complement strand
GTGGCCGACAGCGCCAGCCTGCGCGCCGACTACGAAGCCGTGGTGGCCCGCCTCGTCGGCCAGATCGAACTCCACCCGCTTGGCCAGCGCCGCTGCCAGGGCCTTGTGCGTTTGCGAGCGGCCGTGGCGGGCCACCACGGCTTCGTAGTCGGCGCGCAGGCTGGCGCTGTCGGCCACGGTCTGCAGAAACGGGGGCCAGACCTCGCGCACGGCCTCGGCATCGTCTTCGAGCAGCTCAAAGTGCGCGGGCAGGCCTTGTTGTTGCAGCAGCGCCAGCGGGGCTGTGCCCAGCAGCGCGGCAAACCAGCTGTGGAAGGTGCGGATCTGCACCGGGCGGCCTGCAGTGAGCAGCTGGCGGTATAGATTTTGTAGCGCCTCGCGCTTTTCCAGCGCGCCCTGGGGGCTGATTCCGCGTGCAATCAGCTCGGCCGTCAGTTCTTCCAGCGGCTTGTGGCTGAACTGCTCCAGCCACTCCTGCAAACGCTGGCGCATCTCCCCGGCCGCCTTCTTGGTGAAGGTGATGGCCAGGATCTCGTGCGGCGCGCAGCCGTCGAGCAGCGCCCGCAGCATGCGTGAGACCAGCATCCAGGTCTTGCCCGCACCGGCGCAGGCCTCCACCGCCACGCTGCGCGCGGGGTCACAGGCAATGGCGTAGAAAGCCTCGCGCGAGACGGGGCGGCCGTTGTGTTCGTAGGCGGCCTGGGCGGGTGGGGAATGGCTCTCGGTCATGGCGTCTCTTGCGCGGGCAACGCCTGTTCAGCGTCCGCCCAGTAGTCTTTGCGGCACAGGCCGCGCACGGCGCAGAACTCGCACACCGATCCCTCGCCCAGCGCGGGCAGCGGCGCGCCGGCGGCGATGCGGGCCATGTCGTGCTGGATGCCTTCGATGAGCACATCGCGCAGGTGCACCACCTCGTCTTGTTCGTGCAGCTGTGTCTCGCCGCGCTCGCCTACGTTGACATAAGCCGCACGCAGGGTGTCGTGGCTCAACAAGGCCGCGTAAAAAGCAAGTTGGGTGTCCTCTGCTCCAGCCTTGATGCGCTGGCGGGTCACGCTGTCGCTTTCGGTCTTGTAGTCAATCACCAGTACCGCAGGCTCGCCGGTGGACGAGACCCCATCGATGCGGTCGATGGTGCCGATGAGTTCCAGATCGCCCAGCGGCTGGCGGGCCTTGACCTCGGCCTGGCGGAAGGTGGCGCCCTGTTGCTCATGCCCTGCCAGCCATTGCAGGTAGCCGTCGCGCAGTTGCGTCCAGCCTGCGGCAAAGGGCAGAAAGTCGCCGTCCTGCAAACGCTGCTCGCGGGTGACGGCCTCGGCGGCGGCGTCCATGCGCACACGGCGCTCATCCAGACCATCGGTCGGCTCCGCCAGCAAGGCTTCATGAAAATGCTGCAGTACCGCGTGCAGCCAGGTGCCAAAGTCCCGCTTGTCCACTTCGGCATCCAGCTCGTCGGCCTCGCGCAGGCCCAGTTGGCGCTGGGCAAAGAAGCGGTAAGGACAGTGGCGCAAATCGGAATACGCCGTGGATGACAGGTGGGTCACCGGCAGCGCCTGGCCCACAGGCAAGGGGCGTAGCGTGGGAGTGGCGACCACCTCGCGCGCACCGCGCTCATCGGCTCCCGGCAGGGCGGCACCATCCAGTTGCAGGGCCAGCACCAGCGCGCTGGCCAGCAGGGGCTCACCGCCTTCGTCACCGGTGCGCCACAGCACATCCACCACCGGCGTGCGCAGGGCATGGGCCCAGGCGGCACGCTGGGCAGCCTCCAGCGACTGGCGCGTAGGCAGGCCCCAGGCCTCGCGCTGGGCCTGTGTCCAGTCGCCAGCGGGTTCGGGAGCAGGTTGCAGGCGCTTTTCGTCGCAACCCGGCAACACGGCGGCGGCGAAGGGGCGGCCCAGCAGTTGCGGCATGGGCACCACCACCACGGGGGCACCAGTCGCCTGCGCGGCCACATAGCGCCCGGCCTCCAGCACGTCTTTGGCCCAACGGGTGAATTCGGCCAGTGTCATGCAGCGGCCCGCACTGTCGCCCCAGCCGTCCAGCTCTGACTGCTGACCGTCTTGCAGGCGCAAGGCGGCCAGCACCCGCATGCCAGCAGGGTCGGCCTGCAGACCCTGCCATTGGCCGGCCTGCTCCAGCACCGTGCGCAAAGCGGGTAGCCACTGCGCTAGCGGCCGTGCAGCGCGCAGGGTGTTGCGCCATGCGTCTACGGTGGCCACGGTGCGGGCCAGGTGGGGCTGCGCACCCACGTCGCCCTTCAAACCCCACTGGGCGGCGGCGCTCCAGTGCTGCACCACACCTTTGCGCAGCCATTGCTCCAGGCGATTGACCTCGCCAGGCATCAGCGCTGGGGTGTGTTTGACCCAGTCCAGCACCTCGTTGGAAGAGGCATTCCACGCAGCCGCCTGCAGCACGGCCATGACCCGTGAAGCGGCGCGCGTGGTGGACAGAATCCAGCCGCTTTCGTCGCGCACCAATACGCCACTGCTGTCCAGGTGGGCCAGGACACGGCGGATCAGTGCGCGGTCAGTGGCAGCGAGGGCCACGGGCACCCGCCCCTGCTCGACATGACGCAGCACACAGGCCGCAGCACGGTGCGCCTCGTCTTCGGCGTCCGTTGCGGCGTGCAGGGCCCACTGCGGTGGTGAACCCGCATCACCGACCAACGCGGGGAGCGCAATGCACACACCTTGCTCACCCCAATGCGCCTGCAGGGCCCGGGTCAGCGTGTCAGACTGAAATCCCTCCAGCACCACCAGCGCATCCACTGCCCCGCGAACGCCGGGCTCAAACAGCACATCGGTTGCGTAGCGCGATACCAGTGCCCATTCCAGCGCCAGGCGAGCCACCATAGCCTCGTAATGCAGGGCTGTACCTTCTTCCGGCGTGGTCAGCAGCTTCCGTGCCTCGTCACCCCAGGCAGCGCGTAGGGCTGGGGGCACGGCTGCAATCACCGGGGCCAATTGGGCAGCGGCCTCCTGCAGTGGCGTGGCCAGCACCTCGCGCTGCCCGCCCTGCCCCACACGGTCGAGCAAGGTGCGGGCCGTGAGGGTGTCGCGCGCGACGTCGCCCGCCAGGTCGTCGCCCGTGGGTTCAAACGCTTGCAGCTGGCGGGCCCAGTTGCGGGTGGTTTCAAAACGTGGTGCAAAGCTCTGCGGGAACTGCTGAACCCAATGGCGCTGCGCCCAGGGCATGAGCTGGGCGTAGGGCACCAGCACCACCGTGCGCGCCAAATGGGCGCCATGGGCTTGGGCATGCGCGGCCACCCGGGCCAGTGCGCGTTGCCACAGGGCGGTGCTTGCGGCCGCAAA
>NZ_QAIM01000471.1:2887-4579 GCF_003061035.1 Acidovorax sp. HMWF018 | reverse complement strand
CTTTAAACGTACACCGGTCGCAACCCGCCCAAAATCAAGGAATTCCGCCATGGCCAGCGAACTCATCAAACATGTCTCCGACGCCAGCTTTGAAGCCGACGTGCTCCAACCGGGCTCCGCCGTGCTGGTGGACTACTGGGCTGAGTGGTGCGGTCCCTGCAAGATGATTGCTCCCATCCTGGACGAAGTCGCAGGCACCTACCAAGGCAAGCTGCAGATCGCCAAGATGAACGTGGACGAGAACCGCGAAATCCCCGCCAAGTTCGGCATCCGCGGCATCCCCACCCTGATGCTGTTCAAGGATGGCCAATTGGCAGCCACCAAGGTCGGCGCGATGAGCAAGGCCCAGTTGACCGCCTTCATCGACCAACAACTGGCCTGACCCACTGCCCCAAGCCCCCTCGGTACGAATGCCGATGGGGCTTTTTTGTTAAGCGATAGACCTGCGGGGAAACAACACGCTGGCAGTTGCGCAAGCCCACACCTTGCGCCCCTGAGGCCCCCGCATTTTTTCCTGTCATAATTCCCACAGATCACCGGTCTGCACGCATTGGCAGCCGGACCAAGATCCCTGGCGAGCCGGACCTGCAAACAGCAGCCCCTTCGGCATCAGCCCACCTCCCCCAAGATTCATACCAGCTCCGCCAAGGAGTCAATCCATGCACTTAAACGAACTCAAGGCACTGCACGTGTCTGAAGTCCTGAAGCAGGCCGAAGAACTCGAAATCGAAAACACGGGCCGCATGCGCAAGCAGGAGTTGATGTTTGCCATCATCAAGAAGCGCGCCAAGGCGGGTGAGCAGGTGTTTGCAGACGGCGTGCTGGAAATCCTGCCTGATGGCTTCGGCTTTCTGCGCAGCCCGGACACCAGCTTCACCGCCAGTACGGACGATATTTACATCAGCCCCAGCCAGGTGCGTCGCTTCAACCTGCACACCGGCGACATGATCGAAGGCGAAGTGCGCACGCCCAAGGACGGCGAGCGCTACTTTGCACTGACCAAGCTCGACAAGGTCAACGACGGCCCACCAGAGCAGAACAAGCACAAGGTGATGTTCGAGAACCTGACGCCCCTGTTCCCCAAGGAGCAGATGCGACTGGAGCGCGACGTCAAGAGCGAAGAGAACATCACCGGCCGCATCATCGACATCATCGCGCCCATTGGCCGCGGCCAGCGTGCGCTGATCGTCGCGCCGCCCAAGAGCGGCAAGACGGTGATGATGCAGCACATCGCCCACGCCATTACGGCCAACAACCCCGACGTGCACCTGATGGTGCTGCTGGTGGACGAGCGCCCTGAAGAAGTGACCGAAATGCAGCGCACGGTCAAGGGAGAGATCATCGCCTCCACCTTCGACGAGCCCGCCGCCCGCCACGTGCACGTGGCCGAGATGGTGATCGAGCGCGCCAAGCGCCTGGTCGAGCTCAAGAAGGACGTGGTGATCCTGCTGGACTCCATCACCCGCCTGGCCCGCGCCTACAACAACGTCGTGCCGTCGAGCGGCAAGGTGCTGTCCGGTGGTGTGGATGCCGCCGCACTCCAGCGCCCCAAGCGCTTCTTTGGCGCTGCGCGCAAAGTTGAGGAAGGTGGCTCGCTCACCATCATCGCCACGGCGCTGGTCGATACCGGCAGCCGCATGGATGAAGTGATCTTTGAAGAATTCAAGGGCACGGGCAACTGCGAAATCCACC
>NZ_QAIM01000471.1:0-2853 GCF_003061035.1 Acidovorax sp. HMWF018 | reverse complement strand
GAGCGGCACCCGCCGCGAAGAACTGCTTCTGGCCCCCGAGATTCTGCAAAAGACCCGCATCCTTCGCCAGTTCATGTACAACATGGACGAAATCGAGTCCATGGAGCTCATGATCAAGAACATGAAGGCCACCAAGACCAATGTGGACTTCTTCGACATGATGCGTCGCGGGGGCTAATTCTCAGCCTGTGCAATAATAGAGGGCTTTTTCTTGCGGAAAGTACATCGGACTGGCCGGTGCGGCTCCCGCAGTTGACTCAAAGGAAGATCATGAAAGAAGGCATTCACCCCAACTACCGCGAAGTTCTGTTCGTGGACCTGTCCAACGGTTTCAAGTTCGTGACCCGCTCGTGCGTGAACACCAAGGAAACTGAAACCCACGAAGGCAAGGAATACCCGCTGTTCAAGCTGGATACCTCTTCTGAGTCGCACCCCTTCTACACCGGCACGCAAAAGTCCGTGGACAACATGGGTGGCCGCGTGGAGCGCTTCCGCAACCGTTTCGGCAAGACCGCAGCGAAGTAATTCGCCCCTGCGATCCCGCCAAAAAGGCAGCCCGGGCAACCGGGCTGCCTTTTTTCATGGGTTTTGCCTTTATTCTCGGTGGCTCCTTTGCCCAGCCACCCACTGCCGCGTGACTCCACCCACCCCCGCCATCGTTACCCAGAACGCCGTCAGCCCACTGCCCCGCTGGGCTCTGCTGCTGCTGTGCATTGCCTACGTAGTGCCCGGCTTTGTGGGCCGGGATCCGTGGAAGAACGCAGACGTCACCGCTTTTGGCTACATGCTGGAGCTCGCCCAGGGACGCACTCCCTGGCTCAGTCCGCTGCTCGGTGGCATGCCCCCCGAAACCGAAGGGCTGCTGCCCTACTGGCTGGGGGCCTGGGCTGTGCAGATGGCACCGGCCTGGCTGTCGCCGGAGATGGCGGCCCGCATACCGTTCATCGCGCTCCTGGTCATCACCCTGATGGCCACTTGGTATGGCGTGTACTACCTGGCCCGCAGCCCAGGCGCCCAACCGGTCGCATTTGCCTTTGGGGGTGAGGCCTCTCCCCTCGACTATGCGCGCGCGATTGCCGATGGCGCCTTGCTGGCGCTGATCGCCTGCCTGGGTCTGGCGCAGCTCTCGCATGAGGTCACGAGCTATCTGGCTCAGCTTGGCTGCACCGCTTTGCTGTTTTTTGCGGTGGCCGCCATGCCCCACCGTACCGTGGCGCCCGCCGTGGCCCTGGTACTGGGCATGGCCGGGCTCACGCTGTCCGGAGCCCCCGCCCTTACGGCCTTATTGGGCATGGGCGGCGCGTTGCTGGCGCTGTTTGCACCCGCTGGCAACACCGACCGCCGCTGGCGCTGGGCCGCCGTGCTGGCCGCAGCCACACTGGCGGCTGCCGCCCTGGCCCAGGGTCTGGACCTTTGGCGCTGGCGTGTTGTGGGGTTCGATGGTGGTGGCAAGGACTGGCTGAGCCTAGCGCGCCTGCTGCTGTGGTTTGGCTGGCCGGCCTGGCCACTGGCACTGTGGACCTTGTGGCGCTGGCGCCAGCAGATCTTCAGCCGCCCTGGCCAACGGCACCTGCTGCTGCCCCTGTGGTTCACTCTGGTGTCGATTGGCGCCACCATCACCACCCAGCCGGCCGACCGGGCATTGCTGCTGGGCCTGCCCGCCCTGGCTGCGCTGGCAGCCTTTGCCCTGCCTACGCTGCGCCGCAGCGTAGGAGCCTTGATCGACTGGTTCACGCTGCTGTTCTTCACCGCATCGGCCCTCGCGATCTGGGTGATCTGGATTGCCATGCAGACCGGGGTGCCTGCCAAACCTGCCGCCAACGTGGCCAAGCTGGCGCCCGGGTTCGTGCCGCAGTTTTCTGCACTGGCTTTGCTGGTGGCCGTGGCGGCCACTGTGGGTTGGTGTGGTCTGGCGTGGTGGCGTGCGTCCCGCAACCGGGCCCCCATCTGGAAGAGCCTGGTGCTGCCCGCAGGTGGTGCTGCCCTGGGCTGGCTTTTGCTGATGACCCTGTGGCTGCCCCTGCTGGACTACGCACGCAGCTATGGTCCGCAGGTGCGCAGTGTGGTGGCAGCCCTGGGGCCGGAGCCCGGGTGCATTCAGACCGTGGGGCTGAACCGTGCTCAGGTGGCGGCTCTGCAGTTCCATGGACAGCTGTCGCTGCAGCGCGCGGGCCTGCAGGATGAATGCCAGTGGCTGCTGGTGGACAGCGCCTCCTGGCCCGCGTCCGAGCGCATGGTCCGCGCTGAGCTGTGGGAAGCCCGGGCCACCCTGCCCCGTCCCACCGACAAGAACGAGAACCTGCTGCTGTTCCGCCGTGCGGCCCCGGCCCGCTAATGTCGGAGCTGTCCACCATCACCCGGCACGCCGTGACCGTGCTGGCGGGGCAATTGGCGGTCATGGCCTTCGGGGTGACGGACACCATCGTGGCGGGGCGCTACAGCGAATCGTCGCTGGCCGCGCTGTCCGTGGGGTCGGCCATCTTCATCAGTGTGTACGTCGCACTGATCGGCGTGCTGCAGGCACTCCTCCCCGTGTGGGCCGAACAGCGCGGCGCGCAACAGCCTGAGGCCGTAGGCCGATCACTGCGACAGGCCTTGTACCTGTGCGCTGCTGCTTCAGTGGTGGGCATGGCGGTGCTGCTATCGCCAGGCGCGCTGCTGCGCTGGACGGAGGTCCCCCCTGCGCTTCGCCCGCAGGTAGAAAACTACCTGGCTGTGCTGGCACTGGCACTCCCACCCGCCCTGCTGTTCCGGATCTACAGCACCCTCAACCAGGCCCTGGGCCATCCGCGTCTGGTCACCTGGCTACAGGTGTGCTCACTGCTGATCAAGCTGCCGCTGTCGGTGTGGTTC
>NZ_QAIM01000470.1:1804-3286 GCF_003061035.1 Acidovorax sp. HMWF018 | reverse complement strand
GGTGGGAGGGCATGGTGCAGTGCGTGGCTGGCATCAGCCGATCAGGCCATCCACCTTCTGCTGCGCAGCCGAGCAATCGCCAAACGTGCGGTCCACCCATGCCGTGTCGAAGTACGTGGGCAGATACCGTTCGCCCGCATCACACAGCAGCGACAGGATGGAGCCGCGCTCGCCCCGTTCGCGCATCTCGCTGGCCAGCGTGAGCATGGCCACAAAGTTGGTGCCTGTGGACGGGCCCACGCGCCGCCCCAGCAACTGCGACAGCGCACGCATGGCGGCGATGGACTCGCAGTCCGCCACATCCACCATGCGGTCCACCAGCGTACGGATAAAGCTTGGCTCCACCCGTGGGCGACCAATGCCTTCAATGCGGGATCCTGGCGCCGTCAACTGCGCATCGCCCGTGCGGTGGTAGGCGCTGAACACCGACCCCGCCGGGTCGGCCACACACACCTGCGTGGCATGGCGCTGGTAGCGCACATAGCGCCCAATCGTGGCGCTGGTGCCGCCCGTGCCCGCACCCACCACAATCCAACGCGGCACCGGGTGCGGCTCGCGCGCCATCTGCGTGAACATGCTCTCTGCAATGTTGTTGTTGCCGCGCCAGTCGGTGGCCCGCTCGGCATACGTGAACTGGTCCATGTAGTGGCCGCCGGTTTCCCCGGCAATTTTGCGGGCCGCGTCATACACCGCGCCCGCACTGTCCACAAAGTGGCAACGCCCGCCGTGAAATTCGATCTGCGCCACTTTCTCGGGCGACGTGCTGCGCGGCATCACCGCCACAAACGGCAACCCCAGCAGCCGGGCAAAGTAAGCCTCACTCACCGCCGTGGAGCCGCTGGACGACTCGACGATGGTCGAGCCCTCATGCACCCAGCCATTACACAGCGCATACAAAAACAGCGACCGCGCCAACCGGTGCTTCAGGCTGCCGGTGGGGTGGGTGGATTCGTCCTTGAGGTACAGGTCAATGCCATGCGCAGCAAACGCGGGCAGGCGCAGCGGGATCAGGTGGGTGTCAGCGCTGCGCTGGTAGTCTGCTTCGATGCGGGCGATGGCTTCGTGGAGCCAGTGGGCGCGATCTTGAGGGTGGCAAGGTCCGGAGGTGTTCTGTTGGAAAGACATAGTTGAATTGTCGCGGTGTTCCGTGGGGTAGCTCGTATCTTCACCAATCCTCCTTCACCGCCATCACCG
This sequence comes from Acidovorax sp. HMWF018, assembly GCF_003061035.1. Taxonomy (NCBI): domain Bacteria; kingdom Pseudomonadati; phylum Pseudomonadota; class Betaproteobacteria; order Burkholderiales; family Comamonadaceae; genus Acidovorax; species Acidovorax sp. HMWF018. The sequence continues at coordinate 2,092 of NZ_QAIM01000470.1, read as the reverse complement.
CATCACGCCCTGCCGCCGCCCGGCCCGCCAGCCATGCGGTGACCGTGCCCGACACAACAACGGCAGCACACAGCCCCAGCAACCTCCAACCCGGCACCGCCAAATCCATCGTCCAGTGAAAACTCTGCGGGTTGACCACGTGCACCAGCACCACGGACACGGCCAGCCCCAGCAGCACGCCCGCCGCTGCACCCACCGCCGTCCACGCGGCCCCTTCGCCCGCCACCACGGTCAGGATCTGGCGCCGCGTGAGGCCCAGGTGGGCGAGCAGGCCAAACTCCTTGCGCC
>NZ_QAIM01000470.1:0-1794 GCF_003061035.1 Acidovorax sp. HMWF018 | reverse complement strand
CCGCCGCAGTGGAGAGCTGGCGGCCGGCTTGGGTCGCAGCGAGCGCGCGGATGGACGCCTGCAAGGCCGACAGGTCGGTGCCCTCGCTGGGCCACAGGGCCAGGTCGCTGGTGCGGGCGTCGCCGGTCAGGCGCAGCCACACAGCGCGGTCCATCACCACGGCGCCGGTTTGCCGGGCGTAGTCCCGCCAGATGCCTGCTATGTAAAAGATAGCTATTGGCGCATGATTCTGTAGCGCTTGGGGGCTAAAAGCCTTGGAAAGTGCGGGCCACTCCATGCCAGGGCGCAGGCCGTACAGGTCCACCACGGCCTCGCTGATGTACACGCCGGTGCGGCCGGGGGGCACGGGCAGGGCTTCGCCCACCAGCGGCAGGGTCTGCGCCGGCTCATCGCCCAGGGGGCGGCTTAGCACCGTAAGCGAGGGCAGGGTGGGAGACAGCTGCAGCGGGCTGGCGCGCAGGGGCTGCACGCGGTCCAACCCTGGCAACTGGCCCACCGCTTCGGCAAAGCCTGCGGGCAGCAACGCGGCCTCACCGCCGCCCGTGCCACCCGCACTGAGGGCCGAGCGCACATACAGCGGCGACGGGAGCACCGCGTCCAGCCACTGTGTGACCGAGCCGCGAAAGCTGGACACCATCACCGTCAGCGCAACGGCCAGGCTGAGGGATGCGACCACGCCGCCCACCGCGATGGCAGCGCTGCCCCGCATGCGCCGCGCGCGCTCCAGCGCCAGCAGTGGCAGCGCATGGCGTGCGGCCAGGGGCTGCAGCCCTGCCAGCAACCGCGCCATGCCCCAGGGCAACAGGGCGATGCCACCCACCAGTAGCAGGGCAATGGCGACGTACGCGGCCAGTGGAATGCCAAATACGGGTGGAGCGCTAGTCAAAATTGCCCCGGCAGCTATCAAAACGATACCAACAGTGCCCTTGTCCGCCTGGCTGGCTGCGGCGCCAAGGCCCTTCAGGGTCTGGGCCGGGGGCAGGGTCTGCGCGGCGCGTGCGGGCCACCAGCCACCCGCCAAGGCGGCCGCCACGCCCAGTGCGCCGTACACCAGGGCGGCGGGGGCGCTCCATTGCAGCGCGGGCCGCACGCCCGCAAAGTAGCCACCGCCCAGGTCGCCGCCCAGCAGTTGCAGCGCTGTGGCAGCCAGCGCGGTGCCCAGCGTTATGCCCAGCACGCTGCCCAGAAGGCCCAGCGCTGCCGACTCTGCCAGCACCAGTGCCAGCCGCTGGCGCGGTGTGGCGCCCAGCACGGCCAGCAGCGCAAACTGCGACCCGCGCTGCGCCACGCTGAGGGCCAGCACCGAGAACACCAGAAACGCCCCGGTGAACAGTGCCACCAGCGCCAGCACTGTCAGGTTGACCCGGTAGGCGCGCGACAGGTTGCTGATGCGCTGGGTGGCATCGCCGGGCTGCGCCAGCACTATGTTGGCAGGCCAGCCGGGCTGCGCGCGCAGTGTGGCTTCCCACGCAGTGCGGTCGGTGCCGGGCTGCAGTTGCAGGTCGATGCGGGTGAGTGCGCCCGCACGGCCAAACAGATCTTGCGCAGCGCCAATGTCCATCACGGCCAGCGGCGCGCCGCCGGCGGTCACGGTGCCTGCCACCTGCACCGTGAGCGCCTGTTGCAAACCCACCTGCAGCGTAAGGCGGGGCAGGGGCGACGATGGTGCTGGAGCGGCGGCAGAAAGCCCCAGTGCCTGCAGCGCGGCCGTGTTGAGGAACACCGTGGCGGGTGCGAAGAGGGCAAACCGGTCGGCGCTGTCCCAGGGGCGTGGCACCAGCGCCGGGGCCATGG
>NZ_QAIM01000047.1:0-3008 GCF_003061035.1 Acidovorax sp. HMWF018 | reverse complement strand
TTCCGCCGATCTGACGAGCGCAACCCTGACCGTGGAACTCGTGCCGCGCGGCGAGCGCGAACTCAAGCAGTCGGGCGTGGAAGCGAAGATGCGCGAGCTGCTGCGCAGCCTCCCCGGCGCCCGCATCACGGTGGGCGGTGGCAACACTGGCGAGGCGTTGCAGATCACGTTGGCCAGCGACGACCCGCAAGCGCTGATGCGTGCAGCCGAGCAGGCCGAGGCCCAGTTGCGCACGCTCAAAGGTATCGGCAACGTGAGCTCGAGCGCGGCCTTGCAGCGACCGGAGATCCAGGTTCGACCCGACTCCGCCCGCGCGGCATCGCTGGGTGTGACGGCGGAGGCGCTCGGTGACGCCGTACGCCTCGCCACCTATGGTGACTACTCGACGGTACTGCCCAAGCTGAATCTGCCGCAACGCCAGATTGCCATCCGCGTGCGCATGGACCCGGCACTACGCGGTGACCTCGACACGGTGGCCAACCTGCGCGTGCAGGGCCGCAGTGGCAACGTGAGCCTGGGGACGGTAGCAGACGTGACGCTGGGCAGCGGACCGTCGCAGATCGACCGCATCGACCGCTCCCGCAATGTCACGCTGACCGTGGAACTTAATGGCCGCCCAATCGGTGAAGTACAGCGCGAAGCCATGGCGCTGGCAGCACTGCATTCCTTGCCAGCAGGTGTGCACAGCATCGATCAGGGCGAGGTACAGCGCATGGGCGAGCTGTTGCAAAGCTTCGGCATCGCGATGGCGATCGGCATCTTCTGTATCTACGCCGTGTTGGTACTGCTCTTCCACGACTTCCTGCAGCCCGGCACCATCCTATCCGCGCTGCCACTGGCTTTGGGAGGCGCGTTGTTCTCGTTGTGGCTTATGGGGCAGCCTTTCTCGATGCCGGTCATCATTGGCGTCCTGATGCTGATGGGCATCGTGACCAAGAACTCCATTCTGCTCGTTGAGTACGCCATCCTGGCGCGGCGCGAGCGCGGCCTGGGCCGTTTGGAGGCGCTGATGGACGCTTGCCATAAGCGCGCCCGCCCCATCGTGATGACGACCATCGCCATGGGCGCCGGCATGTTGCCAAATGCACTGGGCTTGGGCGCTGAGCCAAGTTTTCGCCAACCTATGGCCATCGTGGTCATAGGCGGACTTCTGACCTCGACGGTTCTGAGTCTGCTGGTGGTACCGGTGGTCTTTACCTATGTCGACGACCTGCTGCTCGCAGCGCGGCGCCTGGTGTCACGGCGCGCCGCGCCGCTGGCTGCTTGAACGTAACTTACCGAAGGAGTAACACGTGTCCTCTCAATTGAAATCCCGCATGATGGTGCTGGTCACGGCCTTGGCCGCAGCACTGTCCTTGTCCGCCTGTGTGCCCCTGCCTCCTGTGCCTTTAGCGCCGCTTCCGCCTCCTGTGGTTGTGGCGCCGCCCGCGCCGGTTATTGCTCCTCCGGCGCCCATCGTGGCGCCCGTGCCTGCGCCAGTACCTTCGCCCTATCCTTGCCCCTACTCTTATCCCTACTGCCGATGAGCTTTGTTCCAATGGGTGTGTTCCGGCTGGAGCGCGCTTGTGTGGCGCTTCTGCTGGGAACCTTGTCGTTCTCCGCTGTCTGTGCGGCACCTGCACGCGTACAAGAACCGGTAACGATGAATTTCGAGGATGCGGAAATCGACGGGGTTTCACGCGCGATGGGCATTGTCCTGGGTCGTCCGATCGTGGTTGATCCACGGGTCAAGGGCCGCATCACGTTGGTGACCGACGAGGCCGTGCCGCCGGCCAGGGCCTACGCCATGTTCTTCGCGGTACTGCGCGGACTGGGCTACGCCGTAGTGGAGTCCAATGGTTTGCTCAAAGTCGTGCCAGAAGCCGACGCCAAGGTGCTGAGCGATGCGGTTTCCGTGAAGTCTTCTGCGCAGCGCGGCGATACCGTGATGACCCAGGTGTTCCAACTGTTGTATGAAAACGCCAGCAGTCTGGTATCGGTGCTGCGGCCGTTGATCAGCCCCAACAACACCATTAGCGTGAACCCGGGCAACAACAGCCTGGTCATCACCGACTACGCTAGCAATCTGTCGCGCCTGGGCGTACTTATTGCCGCACTGGACACGCCCAGCGCTACCGACGTAGAGGTCATACCGCTGCAACATGCGATCGCATCCGAACTTGCAGTGAAGGTACTGCGGATGATGGACACGCCTCAACAAGGCGTCGCACAAGGCAGTGGTCCCGGAGCCATCTCGGCCAACAACACACCCGCAGTGTCCGTGGTGCCCGATGTCCACGCCAATGCCTTGCTCGTGCGTGCACCCAATGCCATACGACTGTCTGCCGTGCGTGCCTTGGTCGCGCGGCTGGATCTTCCCGGCCGCAGCGGCAGCAACGTGCACGTGTTGTACTTGAAAAATGCCGAGGCCACGCGCTTGGCGACGGTGCTGCGTGCTGCGTTCTCCAGTGATGGAGCCCGTCGTGATGTCGGTGGCGGCAATGCCGGTGCATCAACGACTGGTGCATCCGTGGCAGCACCGTCGGGCATGTCTACAAGTAGTGCTGCGGGTTCTTTCAGCATGAATCCGACTTCCTCTTCCGCATCGTCGCAGGCTGCAACGCCGGTGACCGCCACAGCCCAGCCTTCGATCGGTGGCTTCATTCAGGCGGACCCTGCCACCAACTCGCTGATCGTCACCGCGCCAGAACCGCTGTTCCGCGAGTTGCGTGCGGTGGTCGATCTTCTCGACACGCGGCGAGCGCAACTCTACGTTGAATCCCTAGTGGTCGAGGTCGATGCCAGCAAGGCACTGGACGTGGGCGTTCAGTGGAAGCAGATCTTCAACATCAGTAGCACTACCGGGCTCACGTTGGGCACCGTGGCCACGGCGCTCGAATCGATGTCGGGCACCAACATCCTGTCCACAGCCAACGTAGTGACACTGGACAATGAGGAGGCCAAGATCATCGTTGGTCAGAACGTGCCTTTCGTCACGGGCAGCTACTCCAACACGAGCAGCAGCAGCA
>NZ_QAIM01000469.1:7916-21800 GCF_003061035.1 Acidovorax sp. HMWF018 | reverse complement strand
GGGGCAGCGGGGTGCTGCCGCAGGCCGTCAGCAGCAGTGCTGCCAGCGTGGCCGGGGCGGCCCAGCGCGCAATCCGTGGTTCAGGACGGGAAAGCGGGGTGGTATCGGCGCTGCGGCGCAGGAAATTGGGCTGGGTCATGGTTTGGGCTGCCAGAGAGAGCCCCTGTTGTGGGGCGAGTGGGGCGCTTTGTACGTGGATGTTACCTGTGCGCACCCGCCTCTCCTTGTCAGCGTACATCCCGTTGCAAACCCGTGGCGCCCTGGGCTGCCGCAGTGATCAGCGAGGGGCGTCACTGGGTGCGCTAACGTCGGTCGGCGGCGGCGAGATGCTCTGGGCCAGAGGAGAACTGGGCAGTTTCAGGCGCAGCAAGGCGCGCACAAAGCCGTGGTCCGAGCGCGTGCGGTCGCGTCCCTCATGCAGGTGGTCGTTGAAATAATCCACCCGGCGCACATCGCCCACGCTGTTGCGCCCATTGGGCAGGAACTCCTCGCTGACCAGGATCTGGTCCAGCACATAGGGCGCGCCCTGGTGGATGTGGGAGTAGGCCACGTCCTTTTTCAAGGCGAAATCTCCCTGCAGGTCGTACGCATTGAACAAGGCCACATCACGGGCGGACCGGTCGTAGGCGATGTCGGTGGTGGCGCAGATCAGTTGCGTGGTCACGCTGTCGGGGGTGTCGTTGAAGTCGCCCAGCACCACCAGGGGCACGCTGGTGCGGTGCAGCAGGTCGATCACCAGGCACCGCAGCGCCATAGCCTCGGCGCCGCGCATGATCAGCGAGCGCAGCGATGCCAGTGCGACCACCTTGCGGTCGTCCCGGTCCTCGGTGGGCTGGCCTAGGGCATCCTGCAGAAACTTGGGACGTTTGGATTTGAGGTGGGCAGTGAGGACGTTGAGGGTTTGGCCATGCTTCATCCGCAACGTGGCCACGAGGGGTGGGCGCTCGAAGCGCGTGTGTTGGCCAATGCCAGGCACATCCACCTGAAAGCCCGGTGGGAAGTCGGCAAAGGACTGCAATGCCTCGACCTTGAGCCGCGTGGCCAGGCCCACACGGGGCGTTCCCTGTGCGCCCTGTTGGGTGTCGTTGTTCTCGGCCCCTGGTACGGCGACGAAGTCGTAGCGCAAGCCACCCCGACCCAGTGCCCCTTTGAAGGCCGCGTCGTCCCAGACCTCCTGCACCGCCAGTACATCGGCGTTCAGTGCCCGAAAGCGCTCGCCCAGCCAGGTGATCTTGCGTTCAAACTCGGTCTGGCTGTAGGGGTCCTGGTTCTCGTAGAACAGGCGTCCCGGATTGGCCAGGTTGAGCACATTGCAAGTGGCCACCATGAGGGTGTCCAGCGGTTGGGGGAGTTCGTTGGGGCGCATGAAGGGCGTACAGCGTAGGCGGGGTCACGACGGCTGCTCCCTGTATCAACTGGCCTGCAGCGCGCGGCCGGACAGCACTTGCAGCCCGGGTCGGCCCAACTGTACGGCACGGACGAGCGCACGGGCCACCTCCGCCCCGGGGCGGGCACGGTAGTTGGCAGGCAGGACCGGGTTCAGCCACTGAAACAGTTTGAGCGACAGGGACTCTGCGGGCCGGTGGGCTTGTTGCAGCGCCCGGCGTTCGCCCATCAGCAGGGATGGGCGTGCAATGACCAGCGTCTCAAAACCCAGCTGCTGAAGGTCGCGCTCAACCTCGCCTTTGACGCGGTTGTAAAAGATGCGCGACTGCGCATTGGCCCCCATGGCGGTGACCACGCCACAGCGAGTGGCGCCCGCCGCGCGCGCTGCGCGGGCCGCGGCCATCACGGCGTCATAGTCCACCGCACGGAACGCGCTCTGGCTGCCGGCTGCAGCCATGGTGGTGCCCAGGGTGATGTAAACATCATCGACGTGCGGCAAGGCGGGCATCGCCGCAAAATCCACCGCGTGCAGTTGCAGGCGGGGATGGTCCAGCGCTGGCGCACGCCGCCCTTTGGCGTGCAGCACATGGATGCTGGCGCCCGCTGCGTCCGTGGTATTGGCAGGGGGCGCTTTGCGCGTCTCAGCGGTTAAAAGAGCCGCGAGGACCGCCTGGCCCACGAGGCCCGTTGCCCCGGCCACCACCGCCACCCGTGCCTGATCCGCCGCCATAGCCGCCACCTCCAGAGTTGCGATACCCACCACCGCCGCCGCCACGGCGGCCGCGTTCAGTCATGCTGTCCACGCTGGTGCGCATGGGGTCGGGCTGACCGCCCGCACCGTGGCCCGAGCTGCGATGGCCTGGGTTGCTGTGACCCAGGTGTGTGCCCAGGTGCGCATTGGCGCGGGGGGGTTGTGCGTCATCGTAGCGATGACCACCGCCGCCTTCGGGGCGTGGGCCTCGGCTGCGAGCAGGTGCCTGGGCGGCGCCGTCACGGGCACCACCCCGGCCTCCGCGGCCGCCGCCGGCTGGACCCTGGGCGTTGCGTGGAGCTCCGCCGCCGGAACGGCCACCACCGCCACCACCGTTGCCTGCACGGGGGCCTCGCTCCCCGCCTTGGCCGCCGCCCTGGCCTGCCTTGTTGGTGCGGATGCGCTCCATCATTTCGCTGCGGGCGGCCTTGGCGGCTGCCTGCATCACATCACGGCTCGGGGGCTTGCCTGCGCCGCCCCAGATGGTCTGGCGGCCCATGGCGATGGGTTCCGCCTTCTCTCCGGGTTCTGGGCCAAAACCTTCGATCACCTGGACAGGAATCTGCTGCTTGGTAAAGCGCTCGATGTCCATCATGAAACCTTCTTCGTCCATGCAGACCAGGCTCACGGCTTCGCCCGTAGCGCCTGCGCGGCCCGTACGGCCGATGCGGTGCACATAGTCTTCGGAGACGTTGGGGATTTCGTAGTTGACGACGTGCGGCAGGTCATCGATGTCGATGCCACGTGCGGCGATGTCGGTGGCCACCAGGGCACGGATCTCGCCACTCTTGAAGCCCGCCAAGGCCTGCGTACGGGCACTCTGGCTCTTGTTGCCGTGCAAGGCCATGGCCTGCACACCATTCTTGGTCAGGAACTCGGCCACGTTGTTTGCGCCGAATTTGGTGCGCGTGAACACCAGCACCTGGCTCCAGTTGTGTTGCTGGATGATGTGCAGCAGCACCTGCTTTTTCTTGCCGCGGCCCACCGGGTGGATCACTTGCGAAATACGCTGCACCGTGGTGTTGCGCGGGGTGACCTGGATGCTTTGCGGGTTCTTGAGCAGGGTGTTGGCCAGCTCGCGGATCTCGTCGCTGAAGGTGGCCGAGAACAGCAGGCTTTGCTTGTCCTTGGGCACCAGGGCCAGCACCTTCTTCACGTCGTGGATGAAGCCCATGTCGAGCATGCGGTCGGCTTCGTCAAGCACCAGCACCTGCACGGTGGACAGGTCCAGGAAGCCCTGTTGCTGCAGGTCCAGCAGACGGCCAGGGGTGGCCACCAGGATGTCCACGCCGCGCTTGATGCGGTCGATCTGCGGGTTCATGCCCACACCACCGAAGACCACGGTGGAGTTGATGTCCAGGTACTTGCCGTATTCGCGCACCGATTCTTCGACCTGGGCCGCGAGCTCACGGGTAGGGGTCAGCACCAGGGCGCGGATGCCCTTGCCGCCAAACTTGTTCTTGGGTGCCGTGCCTTGCGAGAGGCGGTGCAGCATGGGCAGGGTGAACGCAGCGGTCTTGCCGGTGCCAGTCTGCGCGCCGGCCAGAAGGTCGTGGCCTTCCAGAACGGCGGGAATGGCCTGGGCCTGAATGGGCGTGGGGGTTTCATAGCCCGTTTCGTGCACGGCCTTCAGGATGGCAGGAGCCAGGTTCAGTTCGTCAAATGTCATGTCGTTGGATGCGCCCGTCCGGGGCGCTGGGTATCCGCCTGTCGTGCAACCGGGAGGTTGCTGAGCCAGTCTCAGGCTGATGAGGTTCAGGATTGGGAGCCCGGAAGCGTGGCTTCCTTCGTCCCCAGCAGTGTGCTGATGTGGCGGGCAACTGGAGCCCACAACGGGGGTATTGTCGCATGGACCGATAATCTAGGGTTTGAGAGCGCGTTCGGCGTCTTTTTGGAATGCTCCAAATGGCCCTCTGAACCTGCTCGGATGCAGACTTCCTGCCCACTTTCGCAAGCTAGAACCCTCCATGGCCCAATACGTTTATTCGATGAATCGCGTCTCCAAGACCGTGCCGCCCAAGCGGCAGATCTTGAAGGACATCTCCCTGAGCTTTTTCCCGGGCGCCAAGATTGGTGTGCTGGGTCTGAACGGCTCGGGCAAATCCACGCTGCTCAAGATCATGGCTGGCGTGGACAAGGAAATCGAAGGCGAAGCCATTCCGATGCCGGGCATCAAGATCGGCTATCTGCCCCAGGAGCCCCAGCTCAACTCGGAGCACACAGTCCGCGAAAGCGTGGAAGAGGCCATGGGCGAGGTGTTTGCCGCCAAGGCCAAGCTGGAAGAGGTGTACGCCGCCTACGCCGAGGCCGATGCGGACTTTGACGCACTGGCCGCTGAACAGGCTCGCCTGGAAGCCATCATTGCGACGGCGGGGACTGACTCCGAGCACCAGCTCGAAATCGCTGCCGATGCTCTGCGCCTGCCTCCTTGGGACGCCAAGGTCGGGCTGCTGTCTGGTGGTGAAAAGCGCCGCATTGCGCTGTGCCGCCTGCTGCTGTCCAAGCCCGACATGCTGCTGCTCGACGAACCCACCAACCACTTGGACGCTGAATCGGTGGACTGGCTGGAGCAGTTCCTGCACCGCTTTCCGGGCACCGTGGTGGCCATCACCCACGATCGCTACTTCCTCGATAACGCCGCGGAGTGGATTTTGGAACTGGACCGCGGCTACGGTCACCCCTACAAGGGCAACTACAGCACCTGGCTGGACCAGAAGCAGGCCCGTCTGGAATCTGAAAACAAGGGTGAGGAGGCACGCGCCAAGGCCCTGAAGAAGGAACTGGAATGGGTGCGCCAGAACGCCAAGGGCCGTCAGGCCAAGAGCAAGGCGCGTATCGCCCGTTTCGAGGAACTGAGCGACTACGAATACCAAAAGCGCAACGAAACCCAGGAAATCTTCATTCCTGTGGCCGAGCGCCTGGGCACCCAGGTCATTGAGTTCCACAACGTCACCAAGTCTTTCGGCGACCGTGTGCTCATCGACAACCTGTCCATGACCATCCCTGCGGGTGCCATCGTGGGCATCATCGGTCCGAACGGTGCCGGTAAATCGACCCTGTTCAAGCTCATCGCGGGCCGCGAGCAGCCGGACAGCGGTGAGGTGGTGATCGGCTCGACCGTGAAGATGGCCTTTGTGGACCAGCACCGCGATGCCCTGTCGGACGACAAGACCGTGTGGGAAGACATCTCCGGCGGCCTGGACATGATCAACATCGGCAAGTTCACCATGGCCAGCCGTGCTTACGCAGGGCGCTTCAACTTCAACGGTGGCGACCAGCAAAAGAAGGTGGGCATGCTGTCGGGCGGTGAGCGTGGCCGTCTGCACTTGGCCAAGACACTGATTGCTGGCGGCAACGTGCTGCTGCTGGACGAGCCTTCGAACGACCTGGACGTGGAAACCCTGCGCGCGCTGGAAGACGCTTTGCTCGAATACGCGGGCACAGTGTTGGTTATCAGCCACGATCGCTGGTTCCTGGACCGGATCGCCACGCACATTCTGGCCGCCGAAGGTGACAGCCAGTGGACGTTCTTTGACGGCAATTACCAGGAGTACGAGGCCGACAAGAAGAAGCGGCTGGGTGAAGAAGGTGCAAAGCCCAAGCGGATGCGTTTCAAGGCCCTCAAATAAAGGCCGAGGTCAAGTAGGATTGCATCTGGAAACCTCTTGTCCGATTCCTCCCTCCCACCATGTCCCTGCCCGCATCGCGTCTGAGAGCCGTTTTCCGCGCCTGCGTTGTCAACGCCGTTCGCGGTGGCGAGGCCTTGATGGGGCAGCTCGTCAAGGTCACCCAAAGTGCCTTGACCAGCGAGGAGTCGGCCAGCCGCAACATCCAGCAGCGTAATTTGTTCAGTGATGCACTGCGGCTGCTCAACGAGCACGAGGCTGCGCTGGTCAAGGGCTATCCCATGGCCTTGCTGGAAATATTTGCCGAAGGCCCTGCGGTCGCCAAGGGGCGCAGTTCGGCCGATGACACCGGCATGGACTTTGGCGAGCTTTCGCTCATGGACGAAAGCGAGATGCAGGCCCAGGTGGAACTGTCCAAGGCCCAGCAGTCTGCGCTGCATGCTACCGACGCCGTACTGGCCGAACTCAACACCCTGGTGAGCGCTGCGCAAGGTTTGCGCAGCGTGCAACCCGAGCGCAACCCTCTGCGGCCCGAGAGCTACATCCGTGCATTGCAGCAGGTGGTGGGTGAGACCGGCGTCTCGGCCGAGGTACGGCAGCTGTGGATGCAGCACATGCGCGACCTGCTCGGGAAGCTGCTGGCCGAAGAATACAAAAAAACCGCCCAGAGCTTGCGTGAGCATGGCGTACAGCCGGTGGGCTACGCAGTGCTGGGCACGCCTGCGGGCGGCGGTCGCGGCCAAGGCACCGGTTACGGTGGGTCTGGCTATGGCGGGCCCGGTACGGGTTACGGGGGCGGTTATTCCGGGTACGGCCCCTCAATGAACGCGCCCATGAGCGACTATGGCAACACAGGTTATGGGCGTGGTATGGGCCCCAGCACAGGCTGGAGCGGCGACTCCCAGCAGGGTGCCATGGTGCCTGTGCCCGTGGACGCTGCCGAAGAGGCATTGCTCACGGTCGGCATCCTGCGCCAGATGTTGGCGGGCGGTGATCCATTTGCCCCTCCTCCGGTCTACGGCGCCGTGCCCGCACAGGCGGTGGTCATGCCCAGCGGCGCGGGTCAGCCGGGCTGGGTGGACCCCCGCGCGGGAGCCGCCAGCGCTCAGTCATCGTTGGCCGGGGGCTACTACCCGTCGGGTGCGGCCGCTGAAGCGATTGAAGACATGGCGCAGCTGGAGCGCCTGGTGGGCCGTCTTGCCGGTGGGGGCACGGTCAGCCAGGCGGGCTCTTTGCCCGTGCCTCTCGCAGGCTGGCGTGGGCCTGGCGTTGCGCCGGTGGTCTATGCAGCCATGCCCATGGAGGCTGCTACCCAGTCCACCGCCATGGCGGTGGAGGTGGTGGGGCGCATGATGGCCAACATCTCCCAGGACGCCCGTTTGCTGCCCCCTGTGCAGCAGGCCGTCAAGAGCCTGGAGCCTGCGCTCAAGCAATTGGTGCACCACGACGGCCGGTTTTTTACCGACAGCAGCCACCCTGCGCGCCGCCTGCTTGATGAGCTTACGCAGCGCAGCTTGGCATTCACCGCCGAGACAGAGCCTGGCTTCAGCCGCTTCATGCGACTGGTGACCGAGGCTGTGGGCCACCTGTCTGCCCATGAGGTCAAGGACGCGGGGCCGTTCGACACCGTGCTCAAGGCGCTGCAGTCTGCCTGGGACACCCAGGAGCAAAAGATCAAGGCCCAGCAGGAGGCCGAGCAGAAAGCCAAATTGCAGGCGGAGCAGCGCGAACTGCTGGCCGAGAAGATCGCAGCCGATATCCGCAAGCTGCCGGATGTGGACAAGGTGCCGTCGGACGTGCTGGATTTTGCGGCGGGCCCCTGGGCTGACGTAGTGGCGCTGGCGCAGGTGATGCGCAGTGACGATAGCCAGGAAGATGACCCCAGCGGTTACCTGGCGCTGGTTCCGGTGTTGCTGTGGACTGCGCAGCCTGACCTCACGCGCCAGGAGACGGACCGGCTCAACGAAGCCATCCCCGGCCTGCTGGCCAAGCTGCGCAAGGGCCTCAAGACCATCAACTACCCTGCGGTGCAGACCAGCGCATTCTTGCAGCGGCTCGTGGCGTTGCACCAGGCCGCTTTTGAAAAACCGGCTCCTGCCCCAGTGTCCGCCCCTGCGGGAGAGCCCGAAGTGGCCCCGGAGGCGACAGAGCCGTCCGAATCGGCAGAGGCGTCCGCTCCTGCACCGCAGGACAGTGCCCAGGCGCCGCTGGACACCCCGGACCCTTACGCTGATTTTGTCATCGGGGCCTGGGTGGAGCTGGTGACCAATGGCCGGGTGGTGCGCACTCAGCTGACCTGGGCCAGCCCGCATGGCACCCTGTTTTTGTTCACTGCGCCGGATGCCAGCACCCAATCTATGACCCGCCGCATGCGCGACAAGCTGGCGGCCGAAGGCTCGCTGCGCGTGGTGCCGGCCCAGCCGCCCAAGCCCGCCAAGCCTGCGGTCCGCGCTTCGGGCTCTACGGAAACGGGCGGGGTAGATCGCAAGTCGTCCGAGGGTCGTACGGGCTTCGGCTCCAAAATGGCGCCGCTGTCCAAATCCGCCCCCCTGGCCCCGGCTTCGGGTGCCAAGTCACCCAAGAATCGCTGATCGCACAGACACGCGCGCTGCGGGTGCCACCTTGAGGCCGCGAGCGGCCTTGTGCAGCTGTAGAGCTGGTCAACGCCCAGTTACTGCTGCACTCCCTGTTTCCGTCACGCTGTTGTTCGTCATCCCTTCGCCCGGAGTGCTGTGGTCAGCAGATCCACCAGCCCCTTCCGACGCGCGCAGCAGTTTTTTGCGCACCAGGTGGATGTGGTTGCGCAGGGCATACAGCTCGTCCGCATACGACAGAGGCACGCTCACCTTTTCGGCCTGGGCTTCCAGTCCGTCGAGGGTGCGCAGCAGGGTTGAGGGGTCGCTTTTGCCCATTTCCAGGTCGTTTTCGATCTCGCGCAGGCGGCCATACCAGCGGAACACCCGCGACCGCACCCGGAACTGGTAGAGCGGCGGCACGATGCGCGACAGCGGCAGCATGATGGCCAGCAAGATGCCCAGCACCAGCCACATGCGCTCAATCAGGTTGGCCATCCAGAACGGCAGGTAGCGTTGCAGCATGGGCACCGGCTCGTTCATGGCGCGGTCGCCCTCCTTGGCAATCGGCAGCTCGCTGCCGCGCGTGTTGGGAAACTCACGCGCCCGGTTGAACCAGCCCGCGCCGCTGTGCAGCTTTTGTGCGTTCTGGGCAAACAGGGTCAGCAGGGCGGGGTGCGTGCCGTCGCGCGCCAGCAGGGACGTGGTGGTGGCCACGAGCCGAACATCGCGTTGGGGCACGTTGGCCGCGAGGTCCACCACCCCGCGTGGCAAGGTCACGGGGGTGAGGAACGGAAACCGCCTTGCGTAGGCCTCGTGCTGCGCAAAATCCAGCAGCTGCACGCCGGGCGTTTGCAGCAGCATCTGCACCATCAGCGATTCAGGCGCCGAGGCAAATACCAAGGCGTCGAGCCTCCCCGCCAAAAACTCCACCGTCGCGGGCGTCTGTTCCAGGCGCGATAGCTTGACTGCGCTGGGCTCCACCTTGTTGGCCTGCAGCAGCCGCTCGATCAGCGTGGGCACGCCGCTGCCCTCCGACCCCACATTCACCCGCCAGCCGCGTAGCTGCCGCAGGCCATCAAGCCGGGGAGCGTTGTGCATGCGCTCTGCTGCATCGGTGCGGTAGAACAGCCACAGCGGCTCTACAAACAGGCTGCCCAGCGATACTAGGTTGTCCGGATCATCGGGCTGCAGTTCGGCCGTGCCGCCCTGTACAAAAGCGACATCGGCCTGGCCGTCGCGCAGAAGCTGCAGGTTGTGCGATGAGCCCTCGCTGGGCAGCAGAACCACATCAATGCCGTCGGCCGCCAGCGCCTTCTGGTAGCGCTTGCCAAACTCCTCATAGGCACTTTGGGCAGGGCCTGTGGCCAGGGTCACCGTCTTGGGGGGATTGGGGTTGAGCCACCAATAGGCCAGCACCAGCAGCCCGACCGCCAAGAAGGCGAGGGGGCCTGCTGACACAATCAGATCGCGCAGAGTGAGGAAAGTGTTGCGAAAGGCCTGGGGCATGGGGGTGGACAAACAGAGCGAAACGGGGCGGCGGTATGCCTGGATGGGATGGCGGGGCCCCTGGGTGGTCCCGGAGCCATACCTCGCTATCAGCGAGCCGGTGGATTATCCAGGCAGGCGTGGCGGCGACGCGCACCAGCTCCGGGCATCCCGCACCGGGAGTCGCCCAGGTCTCAGATAGCTGGAGGACTAAAACCGCCGGCCAGCGAGGGCTCCTACTGCGGCAGGCGCCTGCGTTGGCGCTCATAGGCCATACATTCCTGCAGCGAGAGCATGTCGTTCTGGTCCACATCCGCTGCCTCGAAGTAGGCCATGCGTGCCTGCACCACCTCCTTGAACGACAGCTTTCCGTCCCCGTCCTTGTCGGCTGCCGCCAGCCGCCTCAGTTGGCCTTTGCCAATGCGGGGCAATTGGCCCAGCTGGGAGAGATGGACGTAGCCCTCTGCATCGGGCCCCAGGCTGTGCCAGCTCTGCACGATGTCCTGGTGGAACTCGTCCAGCGACACGTTGCCGTCGTGATTGAGATCGGCTGCCGAGCAGATGGCCTGCAGCCGGTGGGTGAGGGTTGGCGCCACCGGTTTGTGCGCCTTGGCAGGGCGTGGTGGCGTGGTGGGCGACGATACGGAGTTGTCGGCCGCATTGGCCGCGTGCGTCGTTGTTGCCAGCACCAGGGCGCAGGCGCCTGCACAGATCCATTGAAGAGTTGTTTGCATGGGACCTCCTTACCACCACCAGCGTTGGCTGGGGCTGCGGTTGCAGGGCCAGACCATGGTGTGTGCCCCAGGGCGGACCTGGCCTGCGTCTACATCCAGGCATTTGCCGGTGAGCTGGCTCACGATCTGCCCGCCCAGGGTAGACCAGCTCTGGCTGCGCGAGCCCGAGCAGGACCACAGCACTACCCGCGCGCCGTCCCGTGGGTCGCCTCGGTCCACGTCCACGCACAGGTCGCGCACCCGGATCTCACCACCCCGCCCCACCGCAAAACGCTGGGACGCTGTCCCGTTGCATTCGTACACCTGCAGGGTGGTGCCGGGCTGGAATTTGCCACCCCTCACGTCGAGGCACAGGCGACCGTCCACCCGGATCTCGCGCCCCCAGTCCCCTCCCTGGCCGGGGTAGTCCGGGTACTCGGGGCGACGGTCGTTGTCGTGCCGGTTGTGGTTGGCCAGCAACGCAATGCCGGCAATGGCCGCCACGGCCGCCACAGCTGCTCCGGCATTGGAGCCGCTGCTGCTACCGGATGCATAGGTGCGTGTGATCTTGAAACGTCCCCCGCAACCACCGTTGGTCCACAGCTCGCGATTGGTCAGGTCGTAGCCCCAGGTGCGGTTGAAGCGGCAGGCCCCCTGGGTTTGTTCCACCAGATCCACCTGGGTCACGTCGTCCGCGAGGCGGTAGGAGGTGTAGCCGCCGCTGGACTGCAAATCCACCAACTGGTCCTGCGCCTGTGCCGTCGGGGTACTCACGAGCATTGGCAGGCACAGCAGCCATGCATGTTTCCTAAAGGCCTGGTCTCTCATGGGTTCACTCTCCTTGTTCCGATCAGGGGCCATGGGGATGGGTGTAGCGCAGTGGGCCCCGGCCCAGGGCACCAACCGTCACCGGCATCATAGGACGGTCTGATGCTTGTGCGCCCGGCGACAGGGGCGCCATCGGCGAGCAGCGGGGGCTGTTCGTGCATGATGGCGTCGCGCTGGGGCAGCCCATTGTCTGCCTGTGTACTACCCACCCACTGCCGTGTCCGATGAAACGCTTCTATGTCGTTGCCTCCATCCCACTGCTGCTGGCGGCGCTCATCCCCATTGCTGCATCCCTGTGGGTGGCCCACCGCCAGGCCAAGGAAGACCAGGTCGCCTATCTGACCTCGTTGGCAGACGAGGTGCTGCGACGCGGCGTGGCCTCGCGCCAGCAGCTGGTGGCGGCGCTCAACGATCTGGACGGAGATCCGCACCCCGCTTGCAGCCAGGCCAGCCTCACACGCATGCAGCAGCTGGTGGGCACCTCGTTCTATCTGCAGGGCATGGGGGCGGTCAGGGACGGAGCGTTGGTCTGCAGTACCCTCACCGCGGGCAATGAGGTGGTACCGCTCACCGGCAACCACATGGTCACCTCGACGGGTATCTCCACCTGGATTGGCGCCCGCCTGCCCTTTGCCCCGGAGCAGCCTTTCAACATCTACGCCCGCAACGGCCATGCGGTGATCATTCACCCGGGCATCGTGATTGACATGCCTGTGCTTCATGCGGATGTCGCGCTGGGGCTTCTGATCAGCACGCCCCGCGCGCTGATCCGGTCCAAAGGTCCGCTGGATACCCGGTGGCTGAACCTCTACACGCCCCATGTGAACAACGTGGCTGAAAGCGAGACTCACTACATCGTCTTTCGGGTGTCGAAGGAAAACAATGTGGCGGCGGTCGCGGCGGCTCCCAAGGCGCTGGCCCACGAAGGGCTCAAGGCCCAGGCGCTGATCCTGGCACCCCTGGGGCTGGTGGCCAGTGCCCTGTTTGCGCTGGGCGTGGCGATGCTCACCCGGTGGCAGTTGTCGCCACGCGTCAGACTGCGGGCGGCCCTGCGCCGGCACGAGTTCTTCGTGCTCTATCAGCCCATCGTGGATCTGGAAACCGGCCAGTGGGTGGGGGCGGAGGCTCTGCTGCGCTGGCGTCGCCGCAACGGCACCCTGGTGCCCCCGGATGAATTCATTGCAGAAGCGGAGAAGGCCGGTGTGATCGCACACATCACGCGGTACGTGATGGATGTGGTGCTGGCCGACTTGCCCGAGATGCTCAAGGCACGCCCGGGTTTTCATGTGAGTTTGAACCTCTCCCCCCAGGATCTGGTGGCCGACGGACCCGTGCAGTACCTGCAGCGGCGCTTCAGCGCCATGGAGATGCCGCCGGGCGCGCTCATGCTGGAGGTCACCGAGCGCGGGCTGGTGGACATCGAGGCTGCACGGCCCGCGCTGCAGGCTGCGCGGCAGATCGGTGCATCGATTGCGCTGGATGACTTCGGTACGGGTTACTCCAGCCTGTCCATGCTGGAGTCCATCGACATCGACACCCTCAAGATTGATCGCATCTTCATCGCCAGCATCGGCGCGCAAGCCGCCATCAGCCCGGTGACTACCCACATCATCGAAATGGCCCACATGCTCAAGCTGGCACTGATTGCCGAGGGCGTCGAGACTCAGGACCAGGTGGACTTCCTGATTGCCCGGGGTGTGCGCCAGGCCCAGGGTTGGAAGTTTGCCCGTGCCATGCCGCTGAATGATCTGCTGGCCGGCATGCGCCCGCAGCCAGCCGTTTCACCACGTGGCTCGGCGCAAGATTGATCCCGCCCTGTTGGATGGCGCGGCAGGGGATGGGGGACGCTACTTGATCAGCAGCGCCGATCCGCTGCCGTGAATACGAAACACCGCCACAGCACTCACAAGGTCATCGGCCTGCCCACGCAGGCTGGATGCAGCAGCAGCCATCTCCTCCACAAGGGCCGCATTCTGCTGCGTGGCCTGGTCCATCAGCGTGACGGCCTCGCTCACCTGCGTGACCCCCGAGCTTTGCTCAGAGCTGGCAGCACTGATCTCCCCCATGAGGTGGGTGACGTTGCGTATGCTGGCAACCACCTCTGTCATGGTGTGGCCGGCCTTGTCCACGAGAGCCGTGCCGTGTTCCACGCGGCCGACACTTTCCGTGATCAACTGCTTGATCTCCTTGGCCGCAGCCGCGCTGCGCTGGGCCAGGTTGCGCACCTCGCTGGCCACCACGGCAAAGCCCCGCCCCTGGTCACCGGCACGGGCAGCCTCCACGGCTGCGTTCAGCGCCAGGATGTTGGTCTGGAATGCAATGCCGTCGATCACGCTGATGATGTCATTGATCTTGCGGCTGGAGTCGTTGATGTCCTTCATGGTGGTCACCACCATGGCCACCACGTCACCGCCTTGTTGCGCGACGGTCGACGCTGAATGCGCCAGGCGGTTGGCATGGATCGCGTTGTCTGCGTTCTGCTTCACTGTGGAGCCCAGTTGCTCCATGGAGGCAGCGGT
>NZ_QAIM01000469.1:5312-7901 GCF_003061035.1 Acidovorax sp. HMWF018 | reverse complement strand
AGGTTGTGGTTGCCTTGCGCGATCTCGGCGCTGGCGGTCGATACGCTTTCTGATCCCTGGCGCACCCCTGCCACCAGGTTGGAAAGACTCAGCCGCATGGCTTCCATCGAAGTGACTACCGAAGCAATTTCGTTCTTGCCCTGCGCCACCAGTGGGGTGGCCAGGTTGCCCCGCGCAAACTCCCGCGTCGCCTGGCTTGCCTCGTTCAGGGGCCGGACGATGGAGCGGGTGGTGGCCACACCCAGCACGCAGGCAAACACCACCATGGCCACGCTGAGCAGGATCAGCTGCAGCCGCAGCGATTCAAACTGGCGCATCGATTCCTGGCTGGCACGTTTGCTGATGGCGTCGCTCTCGGCCAGGAAGGCTTCGATGTCGGCCACCAGCTTGGTCAGCAGGGGGCGGCATTGCTCGTTGATTTTCTTGATCGCTGCATCTTTTTCCCCCTGGCTCCCCAGCCGGGTGATCTCCAGCGCCACGGGGCCATAGGCCGCCTCGGTGTTCTTGATCTGGGCCAGCAGCTTGTTGAGGGGGGCGGTTTCAGGCGGGCCGACCTTGAGGGCCTCTTCCACTCCCTGGAGTGCCTTGCCCATGCCTTCATGTGCGATTCCAATGCGACGTGTTTCCGCGTCGGCATCTTCCTTGGAGCCCGCGATCACCAGGTTGCGGGCAGACACGGCCCTCGCATTGGCTGTATCCAGCACCCGGTTGCCCAGGCTTTTGATCACGTTCAGGTGATTGACCTGGTTGTCCAGGCTCTCCTGTGTCATGGACTCGCCACGGATACCCATGATGGCGACCAGGATCAGTGCACAGGTCAGGACAACATATCCAATACCAAGACGCGTCTTGATGCTCAGGTTCTGCAGGACATTCATGCGATGGACCCTCCAGCAGGTGATACGGGATGATGCGCTTTTTCGGAGCACGCAGGAGCGGCTGGTAACCAGCGTTTACCTTTTTGCAACGTGGGGCGCAACACGTTGCCACCGCCACCCTGCTGCGTTCTGGCGATATCGATGCGGCGGTGCGCAGCCGTCTTGGGCGCACGATGGTGCACAGGCCCTGATCTTCTGGGGGTTCCGGCGCGCGTCAAGAAGTTTTTGACCGAAAGGTGCGAAAGGCGCGCTGGGCGCCCTGCGTGTGCAGGGGTAAGTAAGGGCGGGCGTGACCCACCCTAACCGCGCACCGCACTTCTGAATGCGGCAGACAGTGCTGCAATCGCATCACTGGGTCGGCCATCCGGGGCCCGGCTGTGAAGCACCACCGGCAGGCTTGGCAGTGCAGGAAGCCCAAGCCGGGCACCTACGTCCACCGCGCCCCAGGGCAACATGCGGGGTGCCAGTGCGGCTACGCCCAGCCCTGCAACAACGGCTGCGGACACTGCCGCCACGCCGCCGCCCACAAACACCTCGCGCCAGGGGATGGCGGCCGCATCCAGCAGTTTTCCTGCCATCGCACGCACACCGCAGGGCTCTGCCAGGGTGGCCAGCGGCAGGGTGGAACCAGCGCGGTGCTGCCAGTGCGGCGCGGCAAACCAGCCAAATCGCTCTTCGGCCAGCACTTCGCCATCGCTGCGCCCGGCATGCATGCGGACCATGGCCGCGTCGAGTTCGCGCCGGTCAAAGCTTTGCAGCAGGTCACCCGACGAGCCGATCCGGATGTCGATCAACAGCTGAGGGTCTTGTGCGTTCATGCGAGCAATCAGTGCGGGCAGTTCAGGCCCGGCGACGTGGTCACTGATGCCGATGGCCAAACGCTGCGGTGCTTCACCCAGCGCAGCCAGGGCACGCTCATGTGCAGCAAGCAGTGCGCGGCCATGGTCCAGGAAGGCGGCTCCCTGCGCTGACAGTTCTACATACCGGGGGGTGCGCTCCAGCAGCCGGCAGCCCAGCCGGTCCTCCAGCCGCTTGAGCTTGAGGCTCACAGCGGCCTGGCTGGTCTGCATGGCCTCGGCTGCTCGGGTAAAGCTCTCCAGCTCGGCAACACGGACAAAAGCCTCGACGGCATCCAGATCCAGAGGGCGCTGCATGATATGTTCTTGTTATTGTTGATGTAAGTATCAATAGCATATCAATATGGATAGCATGGCACCAGCTTTTTCACAAAAGGACCCTCCATGCCGCTCATCCACATTGCCATGCGTGCCGGCAAGCCCGCTGCCTACCGGCAAGCGATTTTCGACACGCTGTACCGCGCCATGCGCGAGACCTTCAATGTGCCCGAGGACGATCAGTTCATGACCCTGACCGAGCACGATGCCGCGAATTTCCGCTACAGCCCGTCGTACCTGGGTGTGGCACGCAGCGACGATGTGGTGTTCATCCAGATCACTGCCAACAACACACGCACGCTGGAGCAGAAGAAGGCGCTGTTCCAACGCATCGCCCAGCTTCTGGGCGAAAGCCCAGGCCTCAGGCCGGAAGATGTGTTCGTGAACATTGTTGAGGTGGCCAAGGAGAACTGGTCTTTCGGCCACGGGCTGGCGCAATACGCCTGAGGGCTGGCGCGGGGGGGGCAGAAGCCGCCAGCTCCGGCGCATGGGGCGAAGCCGGCAACAGACGCCAGTCAATGCCAGCCGGTGCCAAC
>NZ_QAIM01000469.1:0-5288 GCF_003061035.1 Acidovorax sp. HMWF018 | reverse complement strand
GCGCATGCCGATTTTTTGCGCTTCAGCCCAGATCGGCGGCCGAGGGCAGGTACAACCCCTCGGCGGTAGTGATGGCGCGCGCAGCCCGTGCTGCCCGCGCCGTGGCGATGGCCGTGGCCTCGGCCGCCATGGTGGCCAGCACCATCATGCCCGGGCTCTTGCCGCTGCGGCCCGTGCCCAGGCTGAAGAGGGTGTCGCCGTCCGACATGGTGTGCACGGGGTTGATGCTGCGGGCCAGTCCGTCGTGAGCGGCCACGGCCAGGCGGTGGGCCTGCACCTTGGTGATGACCGCGTCAGTGGCGACCACCCCGATGGTGGTGTTGGTGCCCGCCAGCAGGGGCTGGGGCGGGTCGCCGCGCAGCAGGGCGCGGCGCGTGTCGCGCAAACGCAGGCCGTCGTCGGTGCGTGCCCCGGCAATCACTTGCGCGGTGTCGGGGTCGATCACGTCGCCCAGCGCATTGCAGGCGATGAGAGCACCCACCGTGACGCCGTCCACGGTGACGGAGGCGGTACCGATGCCACCCTTCATCGCACGGTGGATGCCGAAGATCTTGCCCAGCGCCGCACCGGTGCCCGCGCCCACGTTACCTTCGGCCGGGTCTGCGGTGGAGGCGGCCTCGCACGCCGCGTAGCCCGCTGCCGCATCGGGGCGGATGCGCATGTCGCCCACCAGCAGGTCGAACAGCACCGCGGCGGGCACGATGGGCAGGCGGCCCACGGCCACGTCAAAACCCACGCCGCGCTCTTCGAGCCAGCGAACGGCGCCGGTGGCGGCGTCCAGCCCCCAGGCGCTGCCGCCCGCGAGCATGATGGCGTGCACCTTGTCCACCAGGTTGGAGGGTTGGAGCAAATCCGTCTCGCGCGTACCGGGTGCGGCACCGCGCACATCCACCCCGGCCACAGCGCCCTCGCGGGTGATGATGACGGTGCAGCCCGTGGGGCGGCGGGTTTCGGTGAAGTGGCCGACCTCGATGCCGGCCACGCGGGTGATGCTGCCAGCGTCGCCAGCCATTGCGTGTGGAGAACTCATGGCTGGTGATTATGGTGCCCTGGGGCCGGGCGACAGTTGCGCAGCATCAGGGCCCTGGCGCTGCACGTGGAGTCGCGTCAGGGCGCTTTCTCGATCCGTTGGACGTGGTAGGCACCGCTGACCTGTTCGGCCCGAAAGCGCACCTTGTCGCCGGGTTTCAGGTCGCCCACCACGCCGGCGTCCGCCACGCGGAACACCATGGTCATGGGCGGCATCTCCAGGTTCTTGATCTCGCCGTGTTTGAGGGTCAGGCGCAGGGTGCGCGGGTCCCAGCGGGTGATTTCGCCTTCGCTCAGATCCGCCGGTGGCGCGGACGGTGCGGTGGCGGCGGGGTGGTGGCTGCTGTGGCTGTCTGCGGCAGCCCCTGCGGGCGCCTGCGCCAGGGCGGGCCCTGCAACCAGGACGAGCAGGGCGGCAGCCAGCGGGATGGAGAAGAAGTGCTGGGTCATGTGGATGCCTTTTTGTTGTAGCTGTTGAAGATGCGCGTGCTGCCGTCGTGGGCCACCAGCAGCACGTCGTACGGGTCGCGCCGGTCGCCATACACGGCGCCGTCCATGCCTGGCGATCCCACGGGCATGCCCGGCACGGCCAGGCCCAGGGCCTTGGGCTTTTGCTGCAGCAGCTTGCGCACATCGCTGGCGGGCACGTGGCCTTCCACCAGGTAGCCGCCCACCAGCGCGGTGTGGCACGAACCCAGTTTTGGCGGCAGTCCCAGGCGGGCACGCACGGCGTTGTTGCCGGTGGCATGCACCTTCACGGCAAAGCCGTTGGCTTGCATGTGGTCCACCCAGTCCTGGCAGCAGCCGCAGTTGGGGTCTTTCCACACTTCCAGCGGTGTGGGCGTGTTGGTGGCGGCGCGGGACCCAACCGGCAGCAAAGCGACGGCCAACCCCGCGCCCAGCAGAGGCAGAGTGGTGGCCAGCCATTGGCGGCGGGCAGGGCTGGGGAGCGCGGTCATGGATGCGGATGCAGCCCGAGGGCGTTGGAGGGTCATGGTGTTTCTCCTGGCGTTATGGATGGCGGGGCAGCACGGTGATGGTGCCGGTCATGCCGGCCTGGTAATGGCCGGGGATGAGGCAGGCAAAGTCAAAGCTGCCTGCGCGGTTGAAGTGCCACACGATGTCGCCGGCCTTGCCCGCCGCCACATGGGCCATGTAAGGCTCGTCGTGTTCCATGCCCGGGTGCTTTTTCATCATCTCGGCGTGCTGGTCCAGCTCCGCCTTGGTGCCGATCACGATCTCGTGCAGCACCTGGCCTTTGTTCTGTGCGCGCAGCCGCACGGTGTCGCCCTCGCGCACTTCGATGTGGCGGGGGCTGAACCGCATGTCGTCGCCCATGCGCACGGTGATCGTGCGGCGCACCTGCTGGGCATCGCCTGCAATGCCCCAGTCTTTTTGCTCTTTGACCACGGGGGCTGTGGAGGTGCGGTGGGGCATGTTTTCATGCCCATAGGCAGCAAAAGTGCCGAATGCGCTAGTGCATATTGCCCAGGCAGCTATGAATTTAATAGTGTTCATGGTGATCGTTGGCATCAATGTTGGTGGCCGCTGGCAGCGGGCTTGCGTGCATTGGCCGCGCCTGGGGCGGTGCCTGGGGTGTCGGTGCGTGCAGGGCGTGGTGTGGCGGCCGGTGCGCCTTGCCATTCAAAGGCCTGGGTGCCGCGTGGCTGCCTGAAGTCGCCGGGGTCGGCATAGCTGCCTGCGGGTTGGTCAGCGCGCACCTTGAGCGTGGTGAACATGCCGCCCATCTCCAGCGGGCCGAAGGGGCCGGTGCCGGTCATCATCGGGAAGGTGTTGTCGGGCAGCGGCATCTCCATGGCGCCCATGTCGGCCATGCCGCGCTCGCCCATCACCATGTAGTCGGGCACGATCTTCTGGATCTTGCCGGCCAGGCCCCGGTGGTCCACGCCGATCATGGTGGGCACGGCGTGCCCCATGGCGCCCATGGTGTGGTGGCTCTTGTGGCAGTGCAGGGCCCAGTCGCCGGGTTCGTCGGCGATGAACTCCACCTGCCGCATCTGGCCCACGGCCACGTCGGTGGTCACCTCCGGCCAGCGCGCGCTCTTGGGCACGGGGCCGCCGTCGGTGCCGGTCACTTCAAACTCGTGCCCATGCAGGTGGATAGGGTGGTTGGTCATGGTGAGGTTGCCCACGCGGATGCGCACGCGCTCGCCCTGACGCGCCACCAGCGGGCTGATGGCGGGGAACACGCGGCTGTTCCAGCACCAGATGTTGTGGTCCAGCATGGTGTTGACCTTGGGGGTCATGCTGCCGGGCTCCACGTCAAAGGCGTTGAGCAGAAACGCGTAGTCGCGCTGCACCTTGGCGATCTGCGGGTGGCTGCCCTTGGGGTGGGTGATCCACAGGCCCATCATGCCCATGGCCATCTGCACCATCTCGTCGGCATGCGGGTGGTACATGAAGGTGCCGGGGCGGCGCGCCACAAACTCGTACACGAAGGTCTTGCCGGGCTGGATGGCGGGCTGGGTGAGGCCACCGACGCCGTCCATGCCGTTGGGCAGGCGCTGGCCGTGCCAGTGGATGGTGGTGTGCTCGGGCAGTCGGTTGGTGACGAAGATGCGCACGCGGTCGCCCTCGACCACCTCGATGGTGGGGCCAGGGCTCTGGCCGTTGTAGCCCCACATGTTGACCATGAAGCCGGGCGCCACCTCGCGCACCACGGGCTCGGCCACCAGGTGGAACTCCTTGACGCCCGCGTTCATGCGCCAGGGGGCGGTCCAGCCGTTCAGGGTGACCACGGGGTTGTAGGGCCGGCCAGTGGGCGGGTGCAGCGGCGGCGCGGTGTCTGCGCTGGACTGCATTGCGGGCTCGGGCAGCGCGGCCAGGGCCACGCGGCTGACGGAGGCTGCAGCCACGGCCGTGGCGGCGCCAGAAAAGAAATTGCGGCGGT
Source organism: Acidovorax sp. HMWF018 (assembly GCF_003061035.1). NCBI lineage: Bacteria > Pseudomonadati > Pseudomonadota > Betaproteobacteria > Burkholderiales > Comamonadaceae > Acidovorax > Acidovorax sp. HMWF018. The sequence continues at coordinate 1,348 of NZ_QAIM01000469.1, read as the reverse complement.
TCATGTCAATGGCCTTGTGGGGTGGTGGAGGCTGCGGCGCCGGATGTGAGGCCCTGCAGGGCACCGGGCGAGGTACCCGTCAGCGCCAATTGCAGGTCGGTCTCGGCCAGCCAGAAGTCGCGCTGCGCTTCGATGGCGTTGGCCACGGCCTGCGTGCTGTTGCGTGCTTCGGCCAGCATGTCCCACACGCTGGCCAGCATGCCGTTGTAGCGCAGCGTGGTTTCGTCGCTGATGAGCTGGCGCAGGGGCACGACCTCCGCCTGCTGTTGGCGCGCCAGGTCCAGGGCGGTGCGGTAGGTGAGCCAGGCGGCACGCACCTCGCTGCGGGCGCGCACGGCGGTGTCTTGCAGCTGGGCGGCGCTTTGCTCCACCTCGGCCTGGGCGCGGGTACGGGCTGCGCCGCCCCAGTCGAACAGGGGCAGGGGCAGTTCGATCTCCCAGCCGCGCTTGATGTCGCTGCTGCCGGTGGCGCGCTCGGTTGCGGTGTTGCGGCTGTAGGCCAGTCCGATGTCGCCAAACACGGCGCTAGCGCGGCTCCAGCCCTGGCGCACTGCCTGTGTGTCGAGCTGGCGGCGCGCGGCCTGCACATCCAGCCGCTCGCGCAGGGCGGTGGCTTCGATACCGTCTGCGGGCAAGGCGGTGGCGGGCAGAGGAGGCAGCTGCGGTGCCAGCTGGTATTGCGCCTGCGCCCCCCACACACCCAGGCGGCGGTTCAGGTCCTCGCGGGCGGTGGCGGCCGCCAGCCGGGCGCGGGCGCGCTGGCTGTTGGCCTCGTGCAGCACGGCTTGCTCGCGGGCCTGCTGCAGGCGGCTCCAGTTGCCTACCTGCGCCATGCGGCGCGCCAGCTCGGTTCCTACCTCGGCGGCTTCGACCATGCGGTCGTGCGTGGCAGCCACCTGCTCGGCCGCCACGGCGCGCAGCCAGGCACGGCGGGTGTCTGCGGCCAGTTGCACCACGTCCTGTGCGGCTTGCAGCGTGGCGATCTGCAGGCGCTCGGCTTTGCGCTGGGTGCGCCAGGGCAGGGTGATCAGATCCATCAGGCCAAAGGCGAGGGTGCGTTCGATCTCACGCTCCTGGCTATTGGTGAAACGCCCCAGGGTCAGGTGCGGGTTGGGCAGCGAGATGGCTTGCACCCGCTCGGCATCGGCCACGCCCAGTGCGGCCAGCCGGGCTTGCAGGCCGGGGTTGTTGAGCAGGGCAATGCGCACGGCGGCGTCTTGTGTCAGGGGCTGGGCAAGCCAGCCGTCGATGGACTGCTGGGCCTTTGCGCGGGCGCTCGGTTCCATCGCGGGCAAGGCCGCCTGCGCCACACCGGCGGTACGGCCTGCAGTCAGCGCTGCGACATCAC
>NZ_QAIM01000468.1:0-7149 GCF_003061035.1 Acidovorax sp. HMWF018 | reverse complement strand
CTGCTCAACGACACCGAGGACTCGCCCCTGTCGATTGCCATCGAACTTGAAGGCCACTGCTATTCGCGCCTGCGTAGCTCTGACGACTTCAGAGAAGGTGTCGAAGCATTCCATGACAAGCGTCGTGCCCGCTTCACGGGCACCTGAGTTTCCTGAATTCGTTCCCCAGCTTCCCCCTGCCGCTTGACCACCAACAACCCAACGAGGAGACATACGTGAAAACCAGAAACACTGCCATCGCCCTGGCGATTGCCTGTATTGCAAGCAGCGCTGCTGCGCAGAACCAGCCCATCCGCATCGGCGTCGTGACGCCACTGTCTGGTACCTATGCAGGCATTGGCCAGCAGGTGAAATGGGGCCTGGACCTTGCCGCGCGCCAAATCAATGCCGCCGGCGGAGTGGCCGGTCGACAGCTCGAGCTGGTCTATGAAGACGAAGAAGCCAACCCGGCTGTTGCTGTGCAAAAGGCAGAGAAGCTCTTCCAGGTCAACAAGGTCGACTTCCTGACCGGCACGGTCAATAGCGGCGCCACCCTTGCTGTGGGTCAGGTAGCAGAGCGCAACAACCGCCTCATTGCAACCACCGTTTCATTTGCCGACTCCATCACTGGTGACAAGTGCTCTCCTAATGTGTTCCGCGTGAACGCACGGGCAGGCATGCAGTCTGCTGCACTGGCCGACTGGATAGCTCGCACACGGCCCAATGCCAACGTCTTTTATCTCGGACCCGACTACGAAATGGGCCGTAGCACGGTGGCAGCATTCAAGTCTGCTGCGGAAGCCAAGGGCGCAAAATCCGTGGGTGAGGTGTTTGCTCCGCTGGACAACAAGGACTACTCCCCGTTCTTCGGTCAGATGCGTTCGTCGCGTCCTGCCGTGATTTACACCTCGGTTGCAGGTAACGACACGGTGCGCCTGTTCTCCCAGATGTCTGAGTTCGGAATCAACCGCAACGTTCAGGTGGTTGGGGCCTCCGGCACCGTGACCTCGCAAAACCTGCCCGCCATCGGCAAGAACGCGGACGGCTTTGTGACCGGCGTGGGCTATGCAACGAGCATCGACAGCGCCGAGAACCGCAAGTTTGTAGCCGACTTCGAAGCCGCCAACAAGAGCGCACCGGACCTCTACGGCGCCGACAGCTATGGCGTGTTGTTCTTCTACAAGGCAGCGGTCGAGAAGGCAGGCAGCACCGACACCGACAAGGTGCGGGCCGCCATGCGTGGGCTGCAGTGGAGCACCCCTCAAGGCACAAAGACCATGCGTGCGGGTGACCACCAGGCGATGCAGGACATGTACGCGATGCGTGTGACCAACGGCAAGTTCGAGCTGGTGGGCGAGGTCAAGGCCGACGCGGCCATCGGCGCCGACGTCTGCACGCGATTCTGAAGCCACGACCGAGTCCAACACCATGAGCAACGCTATGGAATGGCTGCAGTTCGTACTGGCACCACAGATGATTAACGGCCTGTCCATTGGCGTGGCCGTGGTGTTGATGGCATTGGGCCTGACCATCATCTTCGGTCTGCTGGATGTCATCAACATGGCCCATGGCGAGTTCTACGCCATAGGAGCCTACCTTGCCGTCGCCTTGTTGGCGACGGGCATGTCGTTCTGGTGGGCCCTGGTCCTGACGCCGCTGCTGATGGCGGTGTTGGGCTTCGTCACCGAGAGAGGACTTATCCAGCGGGTGTTTCACAGCAAGGACCGGCACACGCTGACCCTGCTACTCACCTTCGGCGTGGCGGTGGTGCTGGAAGACGCGCTCAAGATTGCGTTCGGCGCCAACCCCCTTCGCCTGGAGGCGCCCATCAGCGGCGCCACCGAGATGCTGGGATTGTTCTTTCCCAACTACCGTCTCTTTGTCATGCTGTTCGGGGGGGCGCTCATCGCTGGGGTATGGCTGCTGGTCTTTCGCACCTCGCTGGGTGCCATCGTTCGAGCGGCCGCATATGACCGGAACATGAGCGCCTCGCTGGGTGTTCCGGTACAGCTCGTCTACGCGGGCACCTTTGCCTTCGGGGTGGCCCTGGCTGGTATCGCTGGCGTTTTGCTGGCCCCCATCTACTCGGTGTTTCCGACCATGGGTAAGGACTTCGTCCTGATCGCCTTCAGCGTGGTCATCATCGGCGGCATGGGCTCCATCAAGGGTGCTTTGCTGGCAGGCCTGTTGCTCACGCAGGTGCAGTCCATCTCCAGCCTTTACATCTCCCCGGTGTGGAGCGACCCCCTGTTGTTCGGCATCATGGTCCTCGTGCTGATGTGGCGCCCGCAAGGCTTGTTCGGAAAACTTGGGAGCGCCTGAAATGAGCACACCAGCATCTTCTTCGACGATTGGCCCACGTGGCGGCGCTGTAGCCACGGCGAGCAGCGAGCGGCCGCGCCGCTCTGCAGCAACCTGGCTTGCCATCCTGTTCTTCGCCGGTGCGCTGCTGTTTGGCGGCGTCGCGCTGGCCCTGGGGGACGTCTTCTACCTACGCCTGGCAACAGAAGCGCTGATTTTTGGTGGGCTCGCCCTCTCCGTGGACCTTCTGCTGGGCAGGGTTGGCCTGCTGCCGTTGGGACAAGCGCTGTTCTTTGGCCTGGGGGCATACGTCTCTGCGTTGGTGCTCAAGAACTGGAGCGATTCCTTCTGGCTGGCTTTGGGCGTCACCCTGGCTTTCAGTGCTGTGGTCGGTCTGATTGGTGGGCTGATTGCCATTCGCGCCAAGGGTGTCTACTTCGCACTCATCAGCTTCGGCCTCGCCCAGGTTCTGTCCAAAGTGGTCTACAACACCCGCGAGCTCGGTGCCTCAGACGGCATCATCGGCGTGCCCTCGGCCAACATCATGTGGGGCGTCAACTCGGCGACGCCATCGGGCTTCTTCCTGGTGGTGCTCGCCTTTATCGGCGCGCTCTACCTGGTGTTGCGCTATCTCATGGACACACCCGTGGGTCGCCAGCTCGACGCCATCCGAACCAACGAGCACCGAGTCTCCTTCTTGGGTGAGGACCCCTGGCGTTACAAGCTGGGGGCCTTCGTTGCAGCCGCGTGCATTGCCGGTTGCAGTGGTGCGCTCTATCCCATGCTGCGCGGCTTCGTCTCGCCTGAACTGATGTTCTTCCAGGTTTCTGGCAACGCGGTCATCAACGTCATCGTCGGTGGCACCGGAACACTTATCGGCCCGCTCTATGGTTCTGCCATCCTCACCGGCCTGCGCTCCGTGGTGGGCTCCTTCACCACGCATCACCACATCGTCATCGGCGTGTTGTTCGTGATGGTGGTGATTCTCATGCCGCGCGGCCTCATCGGTTACGCGACACCCGCCCTACAACGCTGGCTAGATGCTCGACGCAACCAGAAGGAGAACCGTTGATGAACCCCATTCTGTCGGTCAAAGGCATCAGCGTTCAGTTCGGCGCCCTCAAGGCAGTTCAGGATGTGAGCTTTGAGGCTCAGCCGGGAAAAATCACGGCCGTGATTGGCCCCAACGGGGCTGGCAAAAGCAGCCTGTTCAACCTCATAAGCGGAGCCATCCGTCCCTCGTCGGGCTCGGTGCGCTTCGATGGAGAGGACGTGACAGGCCGCGCGCCCCACCAATTGCTCAGATACGGCCTTTCCCGCTCGTTCCAGATAACCAATCTGTTCTTTGAGCTTCCAGTGCGAGAGAACTTGCGCCTGGCAGCGCAGTTCCTCGAGCAAGGGCGCGGCCTGTTTCGCCCGCTGGCTCGCAGCCAGGCGGCTGCTGCACGTGTGGACGAACTCCTTGAACAGTTCGACCTTCGTAGCAAGGCAGATGAGCTCGCGGGCTATCTGTCGCACGGGGAGCAACGCCGTCTGGAGATTGCCGTGTCTCTGGCATCACGCCCGCGCATGCTGCTCCTCGACGAACCCACTCAGGGCATGAGCCACGGCGACACACGCGAGACCGGGGCGCTGATTCGCGGGCTCTCCCACAACCATGGTCTTTCCATTTTGCTGGTCGAGCACGACGTGGACCTGGTGATGCAGTTGTCGGACTTTGTGGTGGTGATGCACCAAGGTCAGAAGCTCGCCGAGGGCACGCCGGCAGAAGTGCGTGCCAATCCGGCGGTTCAGGCTGCCTACTTCGGGGAGAAGCACTGATGTTGGAACTCAAAGGCGTTCACACCCACTATGGTCTGAGCCACGTTTTGCAAGGAATTGACCTGCAGGTGGGCAAGGGCGAAGTGGTTGGCCTCTTTGGCCGCAACGGGGTGGGTAAAACCACGGTGATTAAAACCATTGCCGGTTGGGTGTCGCCCTCCAGCGGAGAGGTCATCTTTAACGGCGAACCACTCAACGGCGTCGGCGCGGACCAAATCTGCCGCCGAGGCATTGGCCTGGTACCCGAGGACAGGCGCATCTTTCCTGGGCTGACTGTTGAAGAAAATCTACATCTGGGTCAGATGCAATGCCCGTCGCGCAGCCGCTTGGACTCGCGCAGACGAATGGAGGAAATCTACCAGCGGTTTCCGCGCCTTGCGGAACGTCGGCGGCAGATGGGTACCACCTTGTCGGGCGGCGAACAACAGATGCTCGCTATTGCGCGGGTGCTTGTTGGTGAGCCAAAGCTCCTGCTCATCGATGAGCCCACGGAGGGTCTGGCACCCATGATTGTGGATGAGCTGTTCACCTTGATTGGCAACTTGGCCAGCGAGGGGATTCCCATCGTTCTGGTTGAACAAAACGTCAACCGGGCCATCGGCTTGGTCAACCGCTTCTACATGCTAGAGCGCGGCTCGGTGGTTCTCGATGGCGGCGCGAATCACGCTGACCGTTCTGCGCTCATGGAACGACTGGCAGTCTGAGCTCAAAGCCCATTCGGCTGCTGACCACTACAGAGATGGCGTCAAGACAATGGGGAGGCCACGTCTTTCAACGACGCTGCACGGGAAAAACCGGATTGCTGCGCCCATACCCTGGACGGCCGCCATCCAGAATGGCTGTGGCATCCTCCTCGCACTCGGGCTCTAGTCGGGAACAAACATTCAGGTGAGCGTGGGCACTGCTTCAGCAGTTAAGTGAAAGGACAACATCCGAAAAAAGCGGCGTCTCGACCGTCAGAGCTTCCTCAACGCGCTCATTGGAAAGCGAGCCGCGCTGGAAATCACGGAAGCGCCTGAGGACGACGCGCCTGCCCCCAATTTGGGAATGGGTGATGAGACCTCCGATGGCGCGGCGGCCTTGGAATCAGACGATTTAGGGACATCCGCGCCAATCGGGGCACCCGGGGGCTCGACTGAAGAGTCGAAGCGACGGCTTCAGCAACGCCAGCGCTATGTGGAAGACTCTCAGCGCAGCATCGTTGACGCAGTAGAAGTCTTCCTCAGGAATTTACGTGAACAGGCTCAGACGCAATCGTTGGGTGTGGTCGACTTGCTGCGCCTTAGGGCGCTGTTGGTGGTGGTCCTGGGCTCAGGGAGTAACAAGGCGGATCTGCGGCCCAAGGACTTGAGCTCGCAGGTGCGTCGTCGGCAGGTGCTTCCATCCAGAGGGGATGCCAGTTGGCGGGGACGCGTTGGACGGCTTCTTTTCGAGTTCTTCCGCGACCACGCTGCTGCTCGCCCGCCGCTCATTAGGACTTTATGCCTGGAGATTGACGACAACCAAGGGCTACCAGAGGACGTGCTCGAGTGTTGGGCAACTTGCTTCTGGGCCATTTGTGCCATGCGTGTGGCCACCGACGACACGGGTGCTTTTTTTGATGTGTCGGCCAGAGAGTCCATGCTGGCACATGATCTGTACCGGTTTAGCCGACTGCTGCCGGCGCAAGCGCTTGGTTCAGTTGTGCGCGAAATCTTCATGGGTATGAGCGCGCGTTATGCGGACAGGCTTGGCGTCAGTGCTGATCGCATTGAACAGGAACACCAGGCGTTAGCTGCGACCGCCCATGTTTTGAGTTCTTAGAGCCTGTTTTCGATCTCTTGCCTAGCAGAGCCAAGAATGCGAGATGGATGACTGCAAGCTGGTGTTCAGATATCTCTCGCAGTTCTTCCACGGTCGGTGGTTCATCTCCAACCAGGCTGAAGCCGCCACGCCGATGTCGGTTCTGCAGCGATTGCGGTCTTCCAATGCCAGAACACGGATTTCCGGTATAGATCACATATCGTACGTACAAGCCATTCGAATTGGCGCTCCGGCCACCGATGTTGGCCCCTTTGACGAATCGAGTCGCGTTCTTTCAAGCGCAAGGCTTTCCGCCAGCCGTCAGGGCAAGCTCGCACCATCGAACATTCGCGGGGAGATTTGTCCCAAGTCCAGTCCGTCAATGCACGCCAGATTCACCGCGTAGGCTTGCTGGCCATTGCGCCGGATATCCGTGAAGCACTGGATCCCGCAGCGGGTACAAAAATAGTGTTGAGCGAAATCTTTCGAGCCATATGACTTCGTGCCCATCTCAGAATCAGTGCTTGCCCATTGGAATGACCCAGGTTCTGCCCGGTGCATCACAGCGCCCCTGCGCACGCAAAAACTACAGTTGCACCGAAACGGATCTTGAAGGCTGATCAGAGCCTCGAACTTCACTGTCCCGCAATGGCAGTGACCCTCATAGATTTTCATTGGGGCTTGCTCCTCTTGGACGGGACAGCACGCGCTGCGGTCGATGTCGGCTTCGGGGCCGAAGAACCGCTCTTGGAGCGCTCCTTCCCGAACACCTCACATGTCAACCACCGACGCAAACCATCCACCTGCCGGATGACCACCCCGGGATCTCTGCTTGCTTGAGCCACCACCGCCGCGCCTTGCAGGCAGGTCAGCACATGTTCAGCGTGGCGCATGGCATCTTCAGCAGTACATGAGCGAGCAAACTGTGCCCGGAGCCATTCAAGCAACCCAGTAAGCAAGGCCGCCGCCTGGGGGTGCAGATCGTCGTCACCCAGCTTACCGAGTTCCGTGCTCAGACTGCCAAGTGGGCAGCCCATCACGGCAAGCTCCGGGGCCGATGTCTCAACATGTGCGAGCAGTCGCTCAACGACAGCCAGCGGCGGCGCGTCTGACACGTCCAAGGATAAGGAACCGCCTGAACTATCCCCCGAAATGGCTACCCCTACAGCATGCTGTCGCGCTTCGGTTACCGCCCTCAGCAAGTCCGGCTTTGTCTTGAAGTAGTAAGCCAGGTTGCCTTTGAGAAGCCCGGACTGTTCCGCTACG
>NZ_QAIM01000467.1:0-5145 GCF_003061035.1 Acidovorax sp. HMWF018 | reverse complement strand
TTGCTCAACTCCTTGTCGGTATTTTCAACAAGGGTTAAGAACTCCACTTTTCAGGGGCAACCTCAAGTCTGCTGTGCGAAGCAGAAAAGCAAGCGGCTCTTGCAGCTGCTCCTTGCGCAAAAGTGACACATTGATAACAGTCATGAAATCTCCCCGTAATTTTTGACCCATATCGGGGGTAGATCGTTCGAAAGCCGCGCCAATAGGCGGTGCCAGCCTACAGCGCCGAATGCCCCAAACGACAAAAGATGGTTGCTCCTCGCAGCTACCTGCGCAGGTCCCTGCTCACCTTTCGAGCTATTACCTATCAGGAGATCCAAATGAACCACCCCCCGAACCCATATATGTCTTGCATCAAGGCTTGCCAGTCGTGCGCGACGGCCTGCCATGTGTGCTTCGCAGCTTGTCTGAAAGAAGCCGACGTGAAAATGATGGCGCGCTGCATTGCCCTGGACGCAGACTGTGCTGCGATCTGCGGCTTGGCAGCCGACGCCATGGCGCGCAACAGCGAGCATGCAGCTGCGATTTGCGCGCTGTGTGCTCAGATCTGCAAGGCCTGCGCCGATGAGTGCGCCAAGCATGAAGCTGACCACTGCAAGGCCTGTGCGCAGGCTTGCCTCAAGTGTGCCCAAGAGTGCGACACCATGGCGCGTGTCGCTTGATCACGTTGCTCAACACTTGGAGACACCATGAAGAAATTCCCGACTTCCCACTCGCTCACCGCTGCCGCCTTCGTTGCTTGCAGCTTGTTGTCGCCCCTGTCTGTTCAGGCCCAGACCGCGCCCCATTCGGGCATGAAGGGGGCCGGCATGGATCAATCGATGCCTCAGGGCAAGATGGACATGAAGGCCATGATGAAGGAGAACAGCGACAAGATGGCATCCGTGCCAATGTCGGGCAACCCTGATGTGGATTTTGCCCAGATGATGCGGGTCCACCACCAGGGTGCGATTGACATGGCCCAGGCCCAGTTGCGGGATGGCAAGGATCCCAAAATGCTCAAGATGGCCAAGGACATCGTTGCGGCGCAGAAAAAGGAAATCGCTGAACTGGATGCATTTCTGGCCCGCAGTGGCAAGACACCTGCCGCTCCCGCCAAGTAGTCCTGGTGGACCGATTTCGCAGCCCTGGGTTTTTGGATCGTCGAAATCCAGGGCTGTGCGGTCGGATGCTTGTTGCAGTGCGGGCCCTTGATTGAGATCAAGGTCGGCGGATGTTCCTGCTTGACACTCCCACTGTGTTAAGCCTTATCGTTCCCCCAAGGTCTACCACTGATGACTTTTGTTGGATAACACCATGAACCACGACCACACCACAGAGCATTCGAAGGCTACAAATCCGTCTGGAAGCCGCAAAAAGTTGATCGGCGCAGTGATCATGCTTGGACTGATTGGTGCTTTCTTTCTGCTGAGAGAGCACTGGTCGCACATCGCTGGCTATTGGCCTTACCTACTCTTGCTGGCCTGCCCACTAATGCACCTCTTCCATGGACATGGGGGCCACGGTTCTCATGGCGGCGGATCCGGTCGCAACTAATCCCGCGCTACACGACACACCTTCAGGAATTGCAACCATGGCTACAGCAGCGCCCCACGAACATGCTCATCACGGGCATCAGCCTCATGAAGGCCATGAAGGACACGCTCATCCGTCTAAGGCGGCGTTGAAGGATCCCGTCTGCGGTATGCCGGTGACGACCGAGTCCCAATACACCGCCCTCCACGAAGGCCACAACTACTACTTTTGCAGCGCCAAGTGCCAGGGGCGCTTTGTTGAGGCGCCACAGAAGTACGCACCGGGCTCTCAAGGCAAGTCTGGGGCCGGGCCTGAAGCAACTCAGCCCGGCACCATCTACACCTGTCCCATGCACCCTGAGGTGCAGCAGGACCACCCCGGGAACTGCCCCAAATGCGGCATGACGCTGGAGCCCATGCTCCCCACGCTGGATGAGGGAGAAAACGCCGAACTCGTGGATTTCCGGCATCGCTTCTGGTGGACGTTGCCTCTCACAGTAGTGGTCACTGTCCTGGCGATGCTTGGGCACCGCTTGCAGTGGTTCGAGATGGCGACTCAGAGCTGGATCGAGCTGGTGTTGACCGTTCCCATCGTTCTGTGGGCTGGCTGGCCCTTCTTTGTGCGTGGTGCCCAGTCCATCGCGAACCGCAGTCCCAACATGTGGACCTTGATCGGCCTGGGCACGGGCGCCGCATTTGTCTACAGCGTGGTTGCCACCGTGGCGCCTGGGGTATTTCCAGCCTCGTTCCAGGCCATGGGCCGCGTGGCGGTGTACTTCGAAGCCGCAGCTGTCATCATCTCGCTCACGCTGCTGGGCCAGATGCTGGAGCTGAAAGCACGCTCCCAGACCTCAGCCGCCATCAAATCGCTGCTGGGCCTGGCCCCCAAGACCGCACGGCGTATCGACGCCAACGGTCAGGAGAGTGATGTTCCCTTGTCCCATGTCCATGTGGGAGACCTCTTGCGCGTACGTCCCGGTGAGAAGGTGCCGGTGGATGGCGTGGTGGTCGAGGGGAGCAGCGCGGTGGACGAAGCCATGCTCACTGGCGAGCCGGTGCCCATCGTCAAGGGGCCTGGCGATGCCGTCATCGGTGCCACGCTCAATACCAACGGGGCACTGGTGATCCGGTCCGAGCGGGTGGGCTCGGCCACCATGCTGTCCCAGATCGTTCAGATGGTTGCGCAGGCACAGCGCTCACGGGCTCCCATGCAGCGCATGGCGGACCAGGTGGCGGGCTATTTCGTGATGGCCGTGGTGGGTATCGCGTTGCTCACACTGTTCGCGTGGGGCCTGTTCGGTCCGGAGCCACGCTGGGTCTACGGCCTGGTCAATGCAGTTGCGGTGTTGATCATCGCGTGCCCTTGTGCGTTGGGATTGGCAACACCCATGTCGATCATGGTGGCTACCGGCCGGGGGGCGACCAGCGGGGTTCTGTTCAGGGACGCAGCAGCCATCGAGAACCTGCGCAAGGTGGATACGCTGATCGTGGACAAGACTGGCACGCTCACAGAGGGCAAGCCTTCCTTCGAGCGGGTTGTTGCCATGCCCGGTCTGTCCGAGGATGAGGTTCTGCGCCTGGCAGCCAGTCTGGATCAAGGCAGCGAGCATCCGCTGGCCGATGCCATTGTCCAAGCGGCCCGCGCCAAGGGGCTGGCCCTGGACAAGCCCGAGGACTTTGAGTCCGGGTCTGGCATCGGGGTGCGCGGACAGGTCGCTGGACGCCAGCTCGCCCTGGGCAACACAGTCCTCATGGAGCAGGTCGGGGTTTCTGCGAACCCGCTGCTTGCACAGGCAGAGGCCTTGCGCGCCACAGGGGCGAGCGTGATGTACTTGGCAGCCGATGGCCAGCTTCAAGGCCTGCTGGCGGTCTCGGATGCTATCAAGGCCAGCACGCCGGAAGCGCTGGCGACCTTGCATGCGGCGGGACTGCGCATCGTCATGGCCACGGGCGACGGCATGACCACTGCCAAGGCGGTGGGGGCAAAGCTGGGGATTGATGAGGTTCATGGCGAGGTCAAGCCTGCGGACAAGCTGGCCCTGGTGTCCCGGCTGCAGGCCGAAGGCCGTGTTGTTGCCATGGCGGGTGACGGGATCAATGACGCGCCCGCCCTTGCCAAGGCAGACGTGGGGATCGCGATGGGTACTGGCACCGATGTGGCGATGAACAGCGCACAGGTCACCTTGGTCAAGGGCGACCTGCGGGGGATTTCCACGGCGCGGGAACTGTCGGAGGCAACGGTGGGGAACATGAAACAGAACCTCATGTTCGCCTTCCTCTACAACGCGCTGGGCATACCGATTGCCGCAGGGCTGCTGTATCCCTTCACCGGCTGGCTGTTGTCGCCAATGATCGCGGCCTTGGCAATGAGCCTGAGTTCGGCGTCCGTGATCGCCAATGCCCTGCGACTTCGCAAGGGCTGAGATGGCTCGGCAGGCCCGGATTTGATCTAGGTTAAGTCCGTGGCCATCGCTGGGGATACCATTCGCACCATGATCTTCGCCAGAAGCACCGTATCGCGCCAAGGACGCTGGATAGCCAGCGTTCTGGTCGCGGCATTGCTTCTGATGCAGTTCGCGTTGGCCGCCTATGCCTGTCCCAAGTTGGACTCTGCAGCCCATGCGGCATCGATGCAAAAAGCGAGCATGGCCATGGAAGATGCCGTCGGCATGCCCTCCATGCCCGATTGCCACGCGATGGCGGGTACCATGGATGAGCAAGATCCTCAGCTGTGTCGAGCCCATTGTGATGGCGAAAGTTTGTCCTCCCCCTCGCTCCAAGGTCTCGATCTGCAGGCGCTCGCGGCGCACGCCATCTGGGTCGCCTATGTGCTGCCTGTGATCCTGGACTCCGAGCGCCACATTGACCCTCGGGCTGTCTACGCGGAGCTGGACAGTCGAGCGGGCGCTCCCCCCATCTATCTAACCCATCAGGTCTTTCGGAATTGATCGTGCACGCCTTGCGCGCTGCCTTGCAGCGTTTGCGCAAGTCTGACTTCGTGCCCCTTCATTTCGAGGACCACCATGCCCATCATCTCCTTCGGCGCTCCCTGCGAGCGCCTGTCTGCGCACCAGCGCATTCACCCCATCTCGCAGCGCATACAGGTGCGCAACCTCCGCCAACTGCGCCTGGGCGCTCTCGGGGTCCTGTTGGCCAGCATCGGATTGGCTGGCAACCAGGCACACGCCCTGGGCTTTTCCGAAGCGTTGGACCTGGCCGAGCAGCACAGCCCTCGCATCACGGCCCAGCGGCTGCAGATTGACGCGGCCAGCAGTTCCCAGAAGTCGGCGGGAACCCTGCCGGACCCCAAGCTCTCAGTCGGGATCGAAAACTTTCCCGTCAGCGGCATGGACCGCTTCAGCCTCACGCGCGAGTCCATGACCATGCAGCGCCTGGCGCTGATGCAGGAGGTGCCCAACCGCGCCAAACGAGATGCCCAGATTGCCGGCGCCGAGGCCAAGGTGGAACGCGAACGCGCCGCCCTGGGCGTCCAGCGCCTGCAGATCCGCCAGGAGCTGAGCCAAGCGTGGATCATGGCCCAGGCTATCGAGCAACGTGACCAGGTACTCACCGGTCTACTGAGTGAGAACCAGCGCCTGCAGGACAGCCTGCCTGCCCGCATCGCGGGGGG
>NZ_QAIM01000466.1:21676-26071 GCF_003061035.1 Acidovorax sp. HMWF018 | reverse complement strand
CTACGGCATCGTGGTCTACAACAACCGCCGCGTGAACTTCGGCAAGGTGGACCCGCACGCTGCGCGCGAGGTGTTCATCCGCGAAGCTCTGGTGGGCGGCAACTGGGAGACGCGCCTGCCGTTTTTGGCCGCCAACCAGAAGATGATCGCCAAGGTCGAAGAGCTGGAGCACAAGTCCCGCCGGCAGGACGTGCTGGTGGACGACGAACTCATCTACGCCTTCTACGACCAGCAACTGCCGCCCGAAGTGTGCAGCGGCCATAGCTTTGAGGCCTGGTACCGCGAAGAAAGCAAAAAGCAACCCGACCTGCTCAAGCTCACCCGCGAAGAGCTGATGCGCCACGAGGCTGCCGGCATCACCACCAACGCCTTTCCCAAGACGGTGCGCCTGGGCGGTGTGGACTGCGCTGCAAGCTATCTGCACGAGCCCGGCGATGCGCGTGACGGCATCACCGTGACCATCCCGCTCTTTGTGCTCAACCAGGTGAGCGACGAGCGCTGCGAGTGGCTGGTGCCCGGCATGCTCAAGGACAAAATCCAGGCCCTGCTCAAAAGCCTGCCCCAGCGCCCGCGCAGTCGCTTTGTGCCGCTGCCCGACAGCGCCACGCGCCTGGCCGAGCTGCTGTGCGCACCCGAGCGCTTTGGCACGGGCAGCCTGACCGATGTGCTGCTCAAGCAGGTGCGCGACGAAACCTCGCTCGACGTGAAGCGCGCCGACTTCAAGCTCGACATGCTCAGCCCCCATTTGTTCATGAACTTCCGCGTGGTGGACGAGCACGGCCGCCAGCTGGGGCATGGCCGCAACCTGGGCGCACTCAAGGCTGAGTGGGGTGCCAAGGCGCGGGGCGCGTTCCAGGCGCTGGCGGGGCTCAAATTGGGCAGTACAGCCGCCGATGCAGCGGATTTGAAGCAAAAAGCGCCGCAGGCGCTAGAGAATCATGCCCGGGGTGCTATCAAATCAGGAGTTAACGGGCCAGGCCCAGCGGCCAAGCCAGGCAGCACGACGCTTTCCGCACCCGCTGCACCATCGACCCCTGCTGGCCAGCGCTACACCACCTGGACATTCGGCGAGCTGCCCGAACTCATGGAGATCAGGAAGGCCGGCCAGACGCTGATCGGCTTTCCAGCCCTCATCGACGGCGGCGACGCCGTGACCATCGAAGTCTTCGACGAACCCGAGGTGGCCGCCGCCAAGCACCGCGCGGGCCTGCGCCGCCTGTTTGCGCTGCAGATCAAGGACGCCCTCAAGTACCTCGAAAAGAACATCCCCGATCTGCAGAAGATGGCTGTGGCCTACATGCCCCTAGGCACGCAGGAAGAGCTGCGCACCCAGATCATCGACGTGGCGCTGGACCGCGCCTTCTTGCTCGACCCGCTGCCCACCGACGAATACGCCTTCAAGCGCCGCGTGGAAGAGGGCCGGGGCCGCCTCACGCTGATCGCCAACGAGGTCGCGCGCCTGGCCGCCACCATCCTCACCGAATACGCAGCCGCCGCCCGCAAGATCAAAGACACGAAGAACGCGCCCGACGCGACAGCGGACGCCCTGCAGCAGCTACAACGCTTGGTCCCCAAGAACTTCATCGCTGTGGCCCCCTGGGCGCAACTGGCGCACTACGCCCGCTACCTCAAGGCCATCACCCTGCGCCTGGACAAATACCGCGCCGACCCCGCCCGCGACGCCGCCAAGCTGGCCGAGCTGCGCCCGCAAGAGCAGCGCTACTGGCGCCTGGTGGCCGAGCGCAAGGGCGCAGTGGATGCCCGCATGCAAGAGCTGCGCTGGCTGCTGGAGGAACTGCGCGTGAGCTTCTTTGCGCAGGAGCTGCGCACGCCCCAGCCGGTCAGCGTGAAGCGGCTGGACAAGCTGTGGGCGCAGGTCAATAGTTGACTGAAGTTATCTCCGGCGGTGAGACGGTTGGTCTCACCGATAAGGACCGGCATTTAGTGCAGTAGCTCGAGCGAAGCGGTCGTGTGAAGCCGTTTTTGCATCAGTGCGCCAGTATGTTTCGTTTGATCTACACCCACAATCTCCTGAAGACCGTCCACCGTGGCGAAACCGTTGCTTTGCCAAAATGCAATCAGGCTGGGGCTGGGAGGTGAAACATGGAGCAAGATCGTGTCAGAAAACTGGGCTAGTTCCTTGTCGAGAAGAAGAATAACGTCGTGCCCCAGACCGCGACCGCGAAAGTCTGCATCAATGAGCAAGAAGGAAATATAGGCTGGCGATTCCTTCGTCGCGGGTTTTTGGACCGCCACGATTCCGACGACCCGGGTTATTGCTTCCTTTAGCAACACTTCGTAGAAAACATTAGAACCCAGCGTTCCTTGGGTGAGGCCCTCGAGCACAACTCGACTATCCACTTGTCTCTCATCTCGAAAAAACAGCGGGATCTTCCGATGTGTCAGCTGATTCAGTACAGCTTCAACGTAGGCTGGCCTAGCGTGAATGGAGGCAAGGGAGATATGGCTTGTCTTATGCAATTTTCTACTTTAGGGAGAGAGGGTTATTACCTGTATGCAAGGCCATTCTAAGGATCCAGCGCAACGATGAACTTCATGTCCAAAACGAATCTGCGGAATTAATGTGACACTTCGTATCCAAAACGGATCTGCGGAATTAAGGTGACTTCCGCGCATCACAAAATGCGAGAGCTCACTCGCGCTTAGATTGCCAAAGGTGTGATAAGGCGGAGGCGAGGCAGAATCGATGGACCAGGGGGGCGGTCGCGTTGGCGACGCTTGCCGAAGGGCACCCCATTGTCGTGCTGAGGGCTGCGAACTAGGCTTGCGATCAAAAGGAGACTGTTTGCCCCATGCGCCCTCATTACAAGTTCTGGCCCCGCCGCCTTCCACACGCCATCACACTGCCTGCCACCTCGCTGTGGGACAACCTGGCCACCAATGCACGCCGCTACCCTGACAAGGCGGCGTTGGTGTTTTTCGGCACCACGGTCAGCTACCGGCAACTGATGGAAGGCGCGGAGCGCCTGGCTGCGCGGCTGGCCCAGCTGGGGGTGCAGCGTGGTGACCGGGTGGTGCTGTGCATGCAGAACTGCCCGCAGCTGGTAATGGCCCACTTTGCCATCCTGCGGGCCAACGCAGTGGTGGTGCCGGTCAATCCGATGAACCGGGCCGAAGAGCTCAAGCACTACATCACCGATCCCGACACCAAGGTGGCGATCACCACCGGTGATCTGGCCCCGGAGATGGCCAAGGCCAGCAATGCGTTGGCCCCTGGCGAGCGGCTGGCGCATCTGGTGGTCACGCAGTTCTCGGATGCGTTTGATGTGGCCGTGACCGGCATGGATGCACCGCCCGAGGCGTGGATGGACTGGCTGGGCACGCGCCACCCCTTGCCGGCACTGGAGGGTGGGCAAGCCCACGCCTGGGTAGATGCCCTGGCTTGTACTGATGCGCCCCCCGCTTTGTTGGTAGGCCCGGCCGACCTGGCGCTGCTGCCCTACACCAGCGGCACCACAGGCCTTCCCAAAGGCTGCATGCACCTGCACAAAAGCATCATGCACAACACGGTGGCCGCCAGTCTGTGGGGCAATGGGTCTGCCGACAATGTGACGCTGGCGGTGGTCCCCATGTTCCATATCACCGGCATGGTGAGCGTGATGCACACGTCGATCTACTGCGGCGCCACACTTGTCATCATGCCTCGCTGGGACCGCGACCTGGCCGGGCGCCTGATATCGCGCTACCAGGTCACCACCTGGACCAACATTCCCACCATGGTCATCGACCTGCTGGGCAGCCCGAACTTTGCCAGCTATGACCTCTCCAGCCTGGCCTATATCGGTGGTGGCGGAGCGGCCATGCCGCAGGCCGTGGCGCAGCGCCTTCTGGAGCAATATGGCCTGAGGTATGCCGAGGGCTATGGCCTGACCGAAACGGCGGCGCCGTCGCACGCCAACCCGCCGGACCACCCCAAGCAGCAGTGCCTGGGCATTCCGTTCATGAGCACCGATGCGCGGGTGATCGACCCAGACACGCTGCAGGAGCTGCCCGTGGGCGAGCAGGGCGAGATCATCATCCATGGCCCAGAGGTGTTCGAGGGCTACTGGAAGCGGCCCGATGCCACGGCGTCAGCCTTCATCGAGTTCGAGGGCAAACGGTTCTTCCGCTCGGGCGACCTGGGGCGCATGGACGAGGACGGTTACTTCTTCCTGACCGACCGGCTCAAACGCATGATCAATGCCAGCGGCTTCAAGGTGTGGCCGGCCGAGGTCGAGGCACTGATGTTCCGCCACCCAGCGATCCAGGAGGCCTGCATCATCGCGGCCAAGGACAGCTACCGGGGCGAGACAGTCAAGGCGGTGGTGGTGCTGCGCGCCACCCACAAGGACACGACCGAGCAGCAGATCATCGACTGGTGCCGCGACAACATGG
>NZ_QAIM01000466.1:14393-21664 GCF_003061035.1 Acidovorax sp. HMWF018 | reverse complement strand
TCTACAAGGTGCCGCGCATCGTGCAGTTTGTGCTGGCGTTGCCCAAGAGCGGCAGCGGCAAGGTGATGTGGCGCGCGCTGCAGGAGCAGGAAGCGCAGTGACGGGTCGGCACCCGCCAGTTTGACAAACGCGCCAAGAAGAAAAGAGATAAAGAGAGGCCGCTGCTGCGGCGGTGACGAGCCCTGCGGCGGCCGTCAGTGCGCCGCGCCCGCCATGGTCAGTTCGCCCAGGTCCCGCTCCAGCAGAGCGGGGTCGCCCAGTTGCAGCTCGATCAGACGGCGCAGGTGGGTGACGCTGTCCAGGTCAATGCCCTTGCACAGCAGCCCGGTGTGCAGGCCTTGCACGTGGGCCACCTCGGTGGACATGGCGATGTGGTTGCCCGTGTCGGCCAGGGGGATGGTCAGTTGGCACAACGTGCCTTGCCCCAGCGTGGCCTGCGCGGGCACCATGATCAACGCGCCCTTGAGCGACAAATCCAGCACATGCACGCTGAACGCATCGGTGGCCGTGGTCAGCAGGGCCGGTGCATCAAAACCAACGCGGACGAAGTGGCGGCGTTCATGGGGCATCGCTGTCTCCTGGGCGGGGCGGGGGTGTGACACATGCTACCCCAACCGGCACACGGTAGTTAATTTTTGGAGGTTTTTGCAAGCATTCGTTAACATGGTTTCTCCATCACCTGGGGAGTCCGGTGTGAAACCTGGCGTGAACTGGCTGGTGCGGCGCTGTGCCGCGTGGCTCAAAGGCATTGTGTGGGCGGCCGTATTGGCGGCCAGCGCCAGCATTGCTGCGGCGCCCCGCGAGCTGCGTGTGGGCGTGTACTCGAACGAACCCAAGGTGTTTGTGGATGCCGACGGCAAGGCCGCAGGCATTTTTGTGGATCTGCTGCAATTGGTGGCTGCGCGCGAGCAGTGGATCATCAAACATGTGCCTTGCAGCTGGCAGGACTGCCTGGATGCGCTGCGCGAGGGCCGGCTCGACCTGATGCCCGATGTGGCTCGCTCGCCCGAGCGCGAGATCCTGTACGACTTTCACCGCCTGCCAGTGCTGCACAGCTGGTCGCAGATCTACCGGACATCAGGCGCGCCCATCTACTCGTTGTTTGACCTGCAGGGCAAGCGGGTCGCGGTGCTCAAGGGCTCCGTGCAGCGGTCTACATTCCTGAACATGGTGGACAGCTTTGGCATCCAGGTGACTTTGGTGGATGCGCCCAGCTTGATAGATGCGTTTGCCATGGTGCAGCGTGGCGAGGCCGATGCGGTTATCTCCAACCATCTGTTCGGCAATTTCCATTCGGCCCGCTATGGCGTGGTGGACACGGGCATTGTGTTCCAGCCCGCTACGCTGTTCTTTGCGACCGGCCCCGGTCGCAATGCAGATGTGTTGGCGGCCATTGACCGATCCGTCGAGAACTGGCGCAGTGGCGCCGACCCGGCCTATGCCCAGGTGATGCGCCACTGGGGCGGGCAAGACCCTGGCGTGCAGATTTCCCCCTGGGTGTGGCGGGGGCTTGCGGGCTTGGTGGCGTTCAGCTTGCTGGCTGCGTTGATGGTTGCGATCTTGCGTCGCCAGGTCCAAGAACGTACGCGCCACTTGCGGGACAGCGAGCAAAAGCTCACCACCATTTTGGACAGTGTTGGCGCGTTCATCTACATCAAGGGCAAGGACTACCGTTACCAGTACGCCAACCACCACACGCTGCATTACTTTGGCAGGCCGGCGCACGAGGTATTGGGCCATGATGATGCGGCGTTTTTCGACGCAGCCACGGCGCAACGGCTGAGGGCCAATGACCGCCGGGTGCTGGAGGACGGCGAGACGCTGGAGGCGGAGGAGGTGAACACGCCCGCCGCCACGGGCGAAACACGCGCGTTTTTGTCGATCAAGATTCCGCTGCGCCACGCGGATGGCAGCATTTATGCGCTGTGTGGCATCTCGACCGACATCACCGAGCGCAGCAAGGCCGAAGAATCGCTGCAGATTGCTGCCACGGTGTTTGAGTCGTTCGAGGGCATGATCGTGACAGGGCCCGACCAGAGGATCCTTAAAGCCAACCAGGCCTACGCGCGGCTGACCGGCTACACGGTGGACGAGCTGGTGGGCCAGACACCGCGCCTGCTGCACTCGGGCCGCCAGGACGCGTCTTTTTACGCGGCCATGAAGAACACCTTGCACTCCAGCGGCATGTGGCAGGGCGAGGTATGGAACCGGCGCAAGGACGGCACCGAATATCCGGCCTGGATCACCATCACCACCGTGCGTTCGCCACGCGGCGAGATCACCCATTACGTGGGCACGCAGACGGACATCTCCAGCCGCAAGGCTGCCGAAGAAGAAATTCGCCTGCTGGCCTTCTACGACCCGCTCACGGGCCTGCCCAACCGTCGGTTGATGAATGACCGCCTGCAACACAGCCTGGCCGCCAGCGCACGCTCAGGCGCGGGCGGTGCGTTGCTGTTTGTGGATCTGGACAACTTCAAGGACCTGAACGACACCCAGGGCCACGAGCTGGGCGACCAGCTGTTGCGCCAGGTCGCCGCACGCCTGGGGGGCTGCGTGCGCATGGGCGACACCGTCGCGCGCTTGGGTGGAGACGAATTTGTGGTGCTGCTGGAGGGGCTCAGCCCGCAGGCGCACGAAGCGGCCGCCCAGGCCGAAACAGTGGGGCGCACGGTGCTGCAGGCTCTCAGCCAGAGCTACCAGCTCGACGGCCATTCACACCACAGTTCTTGCAGCATAGGCATTGCGCTGTATGCCGATGCACGTGGCTCGGTGGACGAATTGCTCAAGCACGGCGACATGGCCATGTACCAGGCCAAGGGCGCAGGCCGCAACACCTTGCGGTTCTTTGACCCGCGCACCCAGGCCAACGTGACCGCGCGCACGCTGCTGGAGGCGGGTTTGCGCGACGGGCTGCGCGAGGGGCAATTCTTGCTGCACTATCAGGCCCAGATTCACCAGCAGCGAGGCATTGTGGGCGCCGAGGCGTTGGTGCGCTGGCAGCATCCGCAGCGCGGGCTGGTGTCGCCCGCCGAGTTCATTCCAGTGGCTGAAGCCTCGGGCCTCATCGTGCCGCTGGGCGTGTGGATTCTGCGCACGGCCTGCCTGCAACTGGTGGAGTGGGCACGCGACCCGCAGACTGCCTACTGGACCTTGGCCGTGAACGTGAGCGCACGGCAGTTCCGCCACAGCCACTTTGTGGACGAAGTGCTGGGCGTGCTGGAAGAAACCGGCGCGAACCCGCACCGGCTGAAGCTGGAGTTGACCGAGACCCTGCTGCTGGACGATGTGGAGGACACCATCCAGCGCATGGATACCCTGCGTGCGTCGGGCCTGGGCTTCTCGCTGGACGACTTTGGCACGGGTTATTCGAGCCTGAGCTACCTCAAGCGCTTGCCGCTGGACCAGCTCAAGATCGATCAAAGCTTTGTGCGCGACCTGCTCACCGACGCCAATGACGCCAGCATTGCCCGCACCATCGTGACCCTGGCCCAGAGCCTGGACCTGGGGGTGATTGCCGAGGGGGTCGAAACCCAGGAGCAACGCGACATGCTGGCCGGGCTGGGCTGCCACACCTGGCAGGGCTACCTGTTCGGGCGCCCCGGGCCGGCGGAAGCATTGCTGCAGGCGGCTGCCAGTGCAACCGCGTCGTGATGTCGGTGGACGTATATCGGGCTTAGGCGCCGGCAGCCAAGGCCTTGCGGTACCTCATCTCTCGCCAACAACTGTCGCCATTGGCTGACATTTTGTAGCGTCTGAAAGGTGTAAGGTACAGGAAGCCTTGTGACTCACACAGGGCCACCCTCCCTGTGCACGCACTGTTTGTGTGCACGGCGTGGCAGTCAGCAGGAGCTTTCCATGAAAAACACCATGTTTCCCACGATCCGTCTTCTTGTTTCGGGTGCGGCTGCGGCCGCGCTCCTCGGCCTGGCGGGCGGCGCGCATGCGCAGGCCTACGTCAATGCCACCGTGGGGGGCGAACTGGCACCCGGCGTGTATGGCCGCATCAACATTGGCAATGCACCGCCACCGCCGCTGATTTACGCAGAGCCGGTCATCATCCAGCGCCCTGCTGTGGTGGTGCCGCGTGCGCCCATTTACCTGTATGTGCCGCCCGGCCACGCCAAGAACTGGGGCAAACACTGCGCTCGCTACAACGCCTGCAGCCAGCCGGTGTACTTTGTGCAGGAGCCGCCCCCACGCCGTGGCAACCCGTACCAGGGTCCGCGCGGGCGCGATGACCATCGCTGGGATGACGACCGTGGACGCGGCGGCAAACACGACCGTGACCATGACCGCGGGCATGGCAAGGGTGAAGGCCGTGGCAAGGGCCATGGCAACCGGGACTGAGCGGCTTGCGACCACGGGGGCTGGCCGGTTGCGTGGATCCGGATGCGGCCCCCACACTGCACCCACCCTGTTTGCGCCATCGCAGAACCTGTGGTGGCGGCTGCGGTTAAGCTCGGGCCTCTATGGCCCAAGTCTCCTTTTCTCCCCCTTTCACTACACCGGCTGACGTCGCCAGCCAGCTGCAAAGCAGCGGCTTTGCCGTGCTCAGCCCTGAGGCCGTTGCCGAGTGGGTTGGCTGTGACCTGTCGGCGCTGCAGGCCCTCAACAGCGACTGGGCAGCCTTGCCGCCCGATGAATTCCTGAAGGACGGTGGCCGCTACCGCCGCCGTCGCCACGCCTGCTTTGTGCTGCAGGAGGGCCGGATGGAGCAGGTGCCGCACCGTGCCCACTGGCAGCCCGTGGAGTACAACGCGCTGCACGGCGGCATGGAGCGCTGGTTTGCCCCCATGGAGCCCGTGACCGTGGCACAGCCCGTGTGGCAGCAATTGCTGGCCGCGCTGGCGGGCGTGTCGGACGCCGTGTTTGCCGGGCCGCAGGCACCGGTGCCCTGGTTTGTGGAGGCGCACCAGTTCCGCATCGACACCACCGACGGCATTGGTCGCCCCACACCCGAAGGTGCCCACCGCGACGGGGTGGATCTGGTGGCGGTGTTTCTGGTGGGGCGCGAGGGCGTCAAGGGCGGCGAGACGCGGGTGTTTGAGGCCAACGGCCCTGCCGGGCAGCGCTTTACGCTGACGCAGCCCTGGTCGCTGCTTTTGCTGGACGACGCGCGCATGATCCACGAGTCCACGCCCATCCAGCCGCTCAAGGACGGAGGCTACCGCGACACCCTGGTGGTGACTTGCCGGCGGGGCAACTTCCAGGGTGCGGACGTGGTGGGGCAGGCACCGTCAGGGGCTTGAGCACTGCGGCAGAAGTGCATCCGATTTGATGCGAATCAAGATGCGGGGTATGGTGGCGGTTCACACTGTCGCCCATGGTCAGGCCACAAGCCTGGTCCCACACCTCATTCAAGGAGTAGCACCATGTTCAAGCACATTCTGGTTCCTGTCGACGGTTCCAAGACCTCCATGCTGGCCGTCTCCAAGGCCGCAGGCCTGGCCAAAACCTTTGGCAGCGCCGTCACGGCGGTGTACGTGATCGACCCGTATCCCTTCACCGGCGTGGGCGCCGACTTTGCGTACGGCCAGGCGCAATACATCAGCGCCGCCACAGCCGAGGCCAATGCCGCGCTGGACGCCACCAAGAAGGCCATGGCCGATGCGGGTGTGCAGGTCACCACCGTGGTGGGCGAGGGGCATGCGGTGCACGACGGCATCCTGCGCGCGCTGGAGAGCACTGGCGCCGACCTCATCGTGATGGGCTCCCATGGCCGCCGCGGCCTGGAAAAGCTGGTGCTGGGCAGCGTCACGCAGCGTGTGCTGGGTGTGGTGCACATCCCCGTGCTGGTGGTGCGGGACTGATTGTTTTTGCCCCATGCAAAACGGCTCCTTTCGGAGCCGTTTTTTATTGCGGCAAGCGCTTCAGAGGGTCACTCAATCTTCGCGCCCGAGGCTTCCACAATGCCCTTCCACTTGGCGTAGTCAGTCTTGAGCAGGGTGTTGAACTGAGCGGACGACATGGCCTCCGGCTCGGCACCCTGGGCGTGGATGGCGGCCTTCATCTCAGGGGTGGCCAGCAGCTTGTTGATTTCTGCGTTGACGACGTTCACCACGGTGGCCGGTGTGCCTGCGGGCGCAAACACGCCGTACCAGGTACTCACATCAAAGTCCTTGAAGCCTGACTCGGACACGGTGGGTACTTCGGGCATGGACGAGCTGCGCTTGGCCGATGTCACGGCCAGCGGGCGCAACTTGCCCGACTTGATCTGGGCCATGGCCGATGGCACCGAGGACATAAGCAGGTCTACGTTGCCCGACAGCGCATCCATCAGCGCAGGGTTGGAGCCCTTGTACGGGATGTGGCTGAGCTTGATGCCCGCCGCCTTTTCGAACAGGTCGCCTGCCAGATGGATGGAGGTGCCGTTGCCGGGCGACCCGTAGGTGATGGTGCCGGGCGCTGCCTTGGCTGCAGCCACCACGTCGGCCAGCGTCTTGAACTTGGAGTTCGCGCTGGTGGCAATGACCACGGGCGTGTAGGCCACATGGGCCACGGCGGTCAGGTCCTTGGTGGGGTCCCAGGGCAGGTTTTTGTACAGCCAGGGGCCGATCACCAGGTTGTCTTTCTGGCCCATGACCAGGTCATAGCCCGTGGGCGCAGCCTTGACGGCCTCGCCAATGCCAATGGTGCCGCCTGCGCCGGCGCGGTTGTCGGCCACCACGGTCCACTTGGCGCTTTCGGTGAGTTTGGTGGCCACCAGGCGCGACAGGATGTCGGTGCCGCCGCCGGGCGGGAAGGGCACGATCAGGCGGATGGGCTTGGCGGGGTATGCCGCAGCGGGCGCAGGCGCCTGGGCGTAGGCCGTGGAGCCCAGCGCAAAGACGAGGGCGGTGAAGGAAAGCAGGGTGCGCATCATGGTGAGAGGTGTCTCCATCGGTTCAGTTGTGTGCGGGCTACCGCCAGGCCGCTGGGTGCGGCTGCGGTGGCCCGGCTGATCTGGGGCAGCGGGCGCCAATGATCGCTGATCGACTGTGGCGCTCGCGTTGCCAATAGCAGGTGGCAGCATCGCGCGTGGCGATGGCAGTGTGCGCACCCGCGTGCAGGTCAGAGGCGCTCAAAAATCGCCGCAATGCCCTGGCCGCCGCCAATGCACATCGTCACCAGCGCATAGCGGCCCTGAATGCGTTGCAGCTCATGGATGGCCTTGACGGTGATGAGCGCACCGGTGGCGCCGATGGGGTGGCCCAGCGAGATGCCCGAGCCGTTGGGATTGACCTTGGCCGGGTCCAGGCCCAGGTCCTTGGTCACTGCGCAGGCCTGGG
>NZ_QAIM01000466.1:4556-14383 GCF_003061035.1 Acidovorax sp. HMWF018 | reverse complement strand
ATTGACCTTGGCCGGGTCCAGGCCCAGGTCCTTGGTCACTGCGCAGGCCTGGGCGGCAAAAGCCTCGTTGGCTTCGATCACATCCAGATCGGCCACGGTGAGCCCGGCCTTCTTCAGCGCCAGCTGCGTGGCGGGCACTGGGCCGATGCCCATGTACTTGGGGTCCACGCCCGCGTGGGCGTAGGCCACCAGGCGGGCCAGGGGCTTGGCGCCACGGGCCTTGGCGGCACCGGCTTCCATCAGCACCACGGCGGCGGCGGCGTCGTTGATGCCCGAGGCGTTGCCAGCCGTCACCGTGCCGTTTTCCTTGATGAAAACGGGCTTGAGCTTGGCCAGGTCGTCCATCGTGGCGCCGGGGCGGAAGTGCTCGTCGGTGGCGTACAACACGTCGCCCTTCTTGCTCTTCAGGGTGACGGGCACGATCTGGTCCTTGAACACACCGGCCTGCGTGGCGCGCTCGGCGCGGTTGTGGCTCTCGACCGCCAGCTTGTCCTGGTCTTCGCGGCTGATGCCCCACTTGGCGGCGATGTTTTCGGCCGTCACACCCATGTGGATGTTGTGGAAGGGGTCGTGCAGTGCGCCGATCATCATGTCCACCATCTTGGTGTCGCCCATGCGGGCGCCCCAGCGCATGTTCAGGCTGGCAAAGGGCACGCGGCTCATGTTCTCGGCACCGGCGCCAATGGCCACGTCGGTGTCGCCCAGCAGGATGGACTGGCTGGCATTGACGATGGCCTGCAGGCCCGAGCCGCACAGGCGGTTGACGTTGTAGGCGGGCGTGCCCTCGCCGCAGCCGCCGTGGATGGCTGCCACGCGCGACAGGTACATGTCCTTGGGCTCGGTGTTGACCACGTGGCCGAACACCACGTGGCCCACGTCCTTGCCTTCCACGTTGGCGCGGGCAAGCGATTCGCGCACGACGAGTGCACCCAGTTCGGTGGGGGGCACGTCCTTGAGGCTGCCACCAAAGGTGCCAATGGCGGTGCGCACTGCGCTGACGACGACGACTTCACGGGTCATGGGGAGGTCCTTTCAGAGAAATTCAGGTCAAAACGGCTGCAAGCGCTAGTGAATCATGCGGTTGTAGCTATCAAAGTAGGAGCAAATGGGCTCACGCCTCGCGCACGTCGGCCACCGGGTTGGTGCCGAAGTCTGCGCGCTCCAGCCAGGCGAGCACGCGGGTGGCGGCGTCGGCAGGCGATGTGAGCTGGCCACCCGTCTTGAGGTTGGCGAAATTCTGGCGGTCCGGGAAGGCGGCCGGGTCGGCGCCGCGCAGCTGGACCTGCATGTCGGTGTCGATCACACCGGGAGCCAGTGAGCATACCTTGGCCCCATGGGGCTTGATGGCCTCGTCCAGCGCCACGCAGCGGGTGAAATGGTCCATGCCCGCCTTGGCGGCGCAGTACGCGGCCTGCGAGGCCATGGCCCGGCGGCCGAGGCCCGAGGAGATGTTGAGCACCTTGCGCGGCACCGTCCAGGTGTCCGTCGCGCCAAGGAACGCAGCGGTGAGCTGCATGGGCGCCTCCAGCCCCACGCGCAGGGCGGTGGCCAGGTCTTCCGCGTCGCTGGCCGACAGCGGGGCGATGCGCGGGATCATGCCCGCGTTGTTGATGAGGGTGGCGCTGGCAAACGCCTGCGGGCCCTGGGCCTGCAGCCAGGCTTGCAGCTTGTGGGCCGCCTGCTCGCCCTGCGACAGGTCTTGCTGCCACTGTTCAATGGCGACGCCTGCGGCCCGCGCCTCGGCGGTCAGGTCATCGTTGGCGCTGCGGGCGATGCAGATCAGGGTATTGCCGCTGCGCAAGAGCTGCTGGGCCATGGCAAGGCCCATGCCGCGCGATGCGCCGGTAAGGATGTAGAGGTGGTTTTGAGGCATCCCGCCATGTTACTGCGCAGTACACAGGGCCGGGTGTCTTCACTGGCCTCTGCGTGACTCCAAAGCGGACAGCAGCAGGGCCAGCCGCGCATCCAGCGCGGCCAGATCGGCCGCCTTGAGGTCGGCAAGGATGCGGTGTTCGTTGGCCACATGGGCTTCCACGGCGCGGTCGATCAGCTCCAGCCCCTGGGGCGTGAGCTGCACGAGCGAGCTGCGGGCATCGGCCGGGTTGGGCAGGCGCTCGATCCAGCCCTGGGCTTCGAGCTTGGCCATGCGGTGCGTCATGGTGCCCGATGTGACCATGAGCGTGGAGAACAGCGTGGTCGGCGCCAGGCAGTAGGGCGCGCCACTGCGGCGTAGCGTGGCCAGCATGTCGAACTCCCAGCGGCTCAGGCCGAATTCGGCAAAGGTTTCATCCAGCCGCCGCTCCAGCAGCGCGGCGCAGCGCTTGATGCGCCCGATGGGGCCCATGGGGCTCGCGTCCAGGTCGGGGCGCTCGCGCTTCCACTGGGCCAGGATGGCGTCGACGGCGTCGGGTTGGCGTGGGGTGGCCATGGGCTTGTGGTGGTTGATTTATCTTGAATTCGAGATTGTATGGTAGAGTTTTTGTCTTGATTTGAAGATAAATATATGGCTGCTTCACGTGCTTCTGCAAGTTCCTCAACCTGGCTGGATGCGCTCACCACAGCGCTCGGACCGGTCATCTGGGGCTCGACCTACATCGTCACCACCGAGCTGCTGCCGCCCGACCGGCCCTTCACCGCCGCACTGCTGCGCACCTTGCCCGCGGGCTTGCTGCTGGTGCTGTGGTGCCGCCGCTGGCCGGCCTGGGGCGACTGGGTGGGGTGGCGGCGCCTCATGGTGCTGGCGGCGCTGAACATTGGCGTGTTCCAGGCGCTGCTGTTTGTGGCGGCCTACCGGTTGCCCGGTGGCGTGGCTGCGGTGGTGGGCGCCGTGGGCCCGCTGGTGGTGATGGGCCTGACCTGGGCGCTGGACCACCGGCGCCCGCCCGCACTGGCGCTGGCGGCCGGGGCGCTGGGTGTGCTGGGCATGGCGGCGCTGCTGCTGTCACCCGGTGCGCGCTGGGACATGGTGGGCGTGGCTGCCGCGCTGGTGGGCACGCTGTGCATGGCAGCGGGCACGTTCTGGTCGCGGCGCTGGCGGTCTGACTTGCCGGTGCTGGCGTTTACCGGCTGGCAGCTGTTGGCGGGCGGCGTGATGCTGGCGCCGGTGGCCTGGGCGGTGGACCCGCCTTTGCCCGCACTCACCGCCACCCACATCGCGGGTTATCTGTACCTCAGCCTGGCGGGCGCGCTGGTGGCCTATGCGCTGTGGTTCCGTGGCATTGCGCGTCTGCCGTCGGTGGCGGTGTCGTCGCTGGGGCTGCTGAGCCCGGTCACGGCGGTGCTGCTGGGCTGGGCGCTGCTGGGGCAGGCCATGACAGGGGTATCGCTGGTGGGCATGCTGGTGGTCTTGGCGAGCATCCTGGCCGTGCAGTGGGCCATGTCGCGCGCCATGCCGCCGGGCGGGCGCTGATCAGCAACTACTTTTTGCTATTGAATAGATAGCGGTTGGTGCATGTTCCACTAGCGCTGTCGGGCCATTGGGCTAGAAATCGGCCGCCCACTCCAGCGCTACCTGCTCCCCGGTGGTGGGGTGCGCAAAGGCCAGGTGACTGGCATGCAGTAGCAGGCGCGGGGCTTGTGCCTGCGTGGCGGCATCGGCATACAGTCCGTCGCCCAGGATGGCGTGGCCGATGGCGGCCAGGTGCACGCGCAACTGGTGGGTGCGGCCGGTGATCGGCTCCAGCTCGATGCGCGTGGTCTGAGCCGTAGCGTCTTGCGCCAGTGCACGCCAGTGGGTCAGGCTGGGTTTGCCCAGGGTGTGGTCGATGACACGCAGCGGGCGGCGCTCCCAGTCGGCAGCAATGGGCAGGTCGATCTCGCTCCAGTCGTCGCCCGCTGTGCCCAGCAGCCCTTGCACTACCGCCTGGTAGCGCTTGTGCACCTGGCGCTCGGCAAAGGCGTGGCCCAGACGCCGCTGTGCATCGATGTGGCGCGCCATGAGCACCAGGCCCGAGGTCGCCTGGTCCAGCCGGTGCACGATGAGCGCGCCGGGCCAGCGCTGCTGTGCGCGGGCGCTCAGGCAGTCTTGCTTGTCGGGGCCCCGGCCGGGCACACACAGCAGCCCGGAGGGTTTGCACAGCACCAGCAGGTCGTCGTCTTCGTACAGCGCCTGTACGCCATCTGCCACGGGTTCAGGCGGGGTCATGGCCCACGATCAGCCGCTGCACGGTGGCGCAAAGTTCTTCCACGTCATTGGGTTTGTGGATCAAGGCTTGCGCGCCTTCGGCCAGCGCCGCCTGTTCGATCTCGGCCGTGACGTAACCCGAGGCCAGGGCCACGGGCAGGTCGGGGCGGATGAGACGGGCCTCGCGCACCAGGTCCACGCCACAGAAGCCGGGCATGTTGTAGTCGGTGACCAGCAGGTCATAGGCCTGCGGTGCTGCCCGCAGCGCAGCAGTGGCCTCGTGCGGGTCGGTATAGCCGCTCACCTCGTAGCCCCGGCGGCGCAGCAGGCGCTGCACCAGGAAGACCAGGGCCTGGTCGTCGTCCACGTACATCACATGGTGCTTCTTGCCAGGCGCACCGCCGGATGGTTCGGCAGGCTCCGGTGCAGACGTTGCGGCGGCCAGTGGCACGGCCTGCGCGGCGGGGCTGGGCTGCGCACCAGCAGTCGCACCGGTGGCGACCGGAAAGTACAGCGTGAACCGGCTGCCCTGGCCCGGCGCGCTTTGCACATCCACGCCGCCTTCGTGTGTGCGCATCACGCCATGCACCACCGCGAGGCCCAGGCCAGTGCCCTGGCCCACGGGCTTGGTGGTGAAGAAGGGCTCGAAGATGCGCTCCAGCGTGGCAGCGTCCATGCCGGGGCCGGTGTCGCGCACTGTCAGGGCCACGTAGTCGATGGGCGCGAGGCCCAGGCGCTCGGTCAGGCGCTGGTCGGGCTGCACGGTGGCGGCCTCCACGTGGATGCTGCCGCGCTCGGTTCCAATGGCATGGACGGCATTGGTGCACAGGTTGAGCAGAGCCTGCTCGACCTGCGTGGCATCGGCCAGCACGGGCGGCAGGCCCGCCTGCAGTTGCATGTGCAGCTCGATGGCCGGAGGCAAGGTCACGCGCAGCAGGCGCTCGGTGTCGTGCACCACCTCGGCCAGCGACACGGCCGAGCGCTGCGGGGGCTCGTTGCGGCTGAAGGTGAGGATCTGGCGGACCAGGTCGCGCGCGCGGCGGCCGGCCTTGTCGATCTCCAGCAGGCTCTCCAGCACGGGCGAGCCTGCTGCGCAGTCGGCCTTGGCCAGCTCCACATTGCCCAGAATGGCGCCCAGGATGTTGTTGAAGTCGTGCGCGATGCCCCCGGCCATGGTGCCCACGGCCTGCATCTTGTGCGACTCGCGCAGCTGGGCCTCCAGCTCGTTGCGGTGCGCCTCGGCCTTCTTGCGACCGGTGAGGTCGCGGGCGAACACGGTGGTGGTTTCCCCGTCGGCATGGCGCTCGAACGACACGCTCACCTCCACGGCCAGCTCCTTGCCGCTGGCGGTGAGGGCCGTCATCTCGCCCAACAGGGCCTGCGTGGTGAGCTGGGCAAATGCCAGCGCCTGCGCCGCGTCGGGCAAAAATCGGTCGAGCGTGCTGCCCAGCGCGTCGCTGGCGCTGCACTGGAACAGCGCGGCCGCCGTGGGGTTGAAGACGGTGATGCGCTGGTGCTGGTCCACGCAGATGATGGCGTCCAGTGCGGAGTTGATGACGGCCTCCAGCCGCTTTTCGCTGGCGCGGATCTGCTCATTGCGCTGCTGCAGGGTCTCGGCACTGTGCTGCAAGGCCTGGCGCTCGGCCAGCAGCGGGCCCTGGTCGATCACCGCGCACAAAAACTGCGACAGCGGCGGGCCGCTGGTCTGCGGTGCATCGATGTGGGCAATGTGCAGGTCGCCGGTGATGCGCGTGGCATTGCTGATGGTGAACACCACCTCCTTGACCTCGCTGTGCCCCAGGTCCTGCGCCTGGGCAAAGGCTTCGCGCACGCGCGCGGCGTCTTGCGGGCACACAAAAGGCATCAGCGCGGTCAGGGGCCGGTCGCGCTCGGTGGGCTGGAAAGAGCGGTGCGCCATGGAGTTGGCCTGCACCACCATGTCGTGGTCGTCCACCACCATGAGGGCCAGCGGCACGCTGGCAAACAGGGTTTCGAAGCGTTCGTACGCGCTCTCGGCCACGGCCTGGCTGTAGCGCAGCACCTTGTTCTGGTTTTCCAGTTCGGCCTGGTAGGCGCGCAGTTCGGCCACCAGGCCCTCTGCCGAAGCGCCGGGCGTGCGGGAGTGGGGGACAGGCGGGCGAGGCATGTGCTCTGCGGCTGCTGGCTGGCGGCCTGCAGGGTCCAGAAAAGACAGGTCGGGTTCACTCATGAAGGGGCGCGGTCAGCCGGGTGCGTGCCCGGGCGCTCGCCCAGGCTTTGTCAAGTGTACGCCTGCCCATGTGGCACCACGCGATGGCGGCAGCATCAACAGAGCGCGGTTGCAAAGCGCTTGTGGGTCGATTGTTGATGAATTGCGAACAATCCGTTTCTTTGGCAGGGCTTACCGAACCACCGTGGGGTGCCTACAGTTCCACCATCGATACATCCCTTGAACCACAACTTCTTTCAGGACGCTGTCATGACCACAGACACCACTCTCGCCCAACCCCTGCTGAACAAGCTGCAATGGCGCTACGCCGCCAAGAAGATGAACCCCGCCAAGAAGGTGCCGCAAGAGAAGGTGGAGCGCATTCTTGAAGCCGCCCGCCTGGCGCCCACCTCCAGCGGCCTGCAGCCGTTCGAGATCATCGTGGTGACCGACCCCGCTGTGCGCGCCAAGATCCAGCCCATTGCCTGGAACCAGGCCCAGATCACCGACGGCTCGCACCTGCTGGTGTTTGCGGCCTGGGACAACTACACGGCCGACCGCATCAACATGATGTTCGACCTGACCAATGACCAGCGCGGCTTCAAGAACGAAGGCTGGGAAAACTACCGCCAGATGCTGCTCAGCAGCTACCCCCAGCGCGACGCCGAAGTGAACTTCCAGCACGCAGCCCGCCAGGCCTACATCGGCATGAGCGCAGCCCTGATCGCTGCGGCCTTTGAAGAAGTGGACTCGACACCCATGGAAGGCTTTGACCCCAACGCGCTGGATGAAATCCTGGGCCTGCGGGCTCGCGGCCTGCGCAGCGTTGCCATCTTGCCGCTGGGCTACCGCGCCGACGAAGGCGACTGGCTGGTGAACCTGAAGAAGGTGCGCCGCCCCCGCGAGCAGTTCGTGACCGAAGTCTGAGGATCTCCTCCTCAGGCACAAAAAAGGCTGGACAGTGGTCCAGCCTTTTTTGCGTGGGGAGCCTCAGCGTGTGGCGGGCGCTGCGTCCGTCACGCGGCGCATGGGTGTGAGCACAAAAGCCAGTGCCGCCAGCACCACCAGCGTTCCGCCGCTGGCCGCGAACAGCTGGGTGAGCGTGATGCTCTTCATCACCCAGCCCGTCACGGCGGCAGAGATCGGCGCCAGGCCCATGAAGATGAACATGAACAGGCTCATCGCGCGGCCCAGCAGGGCGGGGGGGACCCGGTGCTGGATCCATGTGAACACGCTCAC
Organism: Acidovorax sp. HMWF018; assembly: GCF_003061035.1. Classification (NCBI taxonomy): domain Bacteria; kingdom Pseudomonadati; phylum Pseudomonadota; class Betaproteobacteria; order Burkholderiales; family Comamonadaceae; genus Acidovorax; species Acidovorax sp. HMWF018. Next base: position 6,833 of record NZ_QAIM01000466.1, on the reverse strand, counting down.
CTGCATGAAGCCGCCGAGCAGTCCGATGACCAGCATCAGCGCCGCGCCTTGCCACACGGCGGTGATCAGGCCCAGTGGCATGAACAGCGCGCCAATGATGGCGTCGAACGCCAGGATAGTCATGCCCAGGCTGCCGAACCGCAGCCGGGGCACCATGCCCGACACCACCATGCCCAGCAGCGTGCCCGCGCCGTGGGCGCCCACGATGATGCCGAAGGCGGCGGCACCTAGCTGCGGGCTGCTGCTGGCCAGCACCGGAATGGCGATGTGGATGGGTCCCATGATGAACAGGGCAATGGCGCTCCAGTACAAAAAGCAGGTGCGCAGCTCGCTGTCACGCCAGAAGTGACCGAGGCCCTGCGCCACCGAAGCGAGCACCGCCTGTGGCGCGGCCGTTGGAGCGGAAAGGTCCGCAAGGCCCGCACGCGTCTGCACCTTGGACAGCGTCCAGGCCGACACGGCGAAGCTCAGCGCATCCAGCGCGAAGGCGATGCCGATGCCAGTGGCGTTGGCATGTGCTGGCGCATCCGCGGCGGCTTGGGCTGCGCCACCGGCGCCAAACAGTGCAATCAACAGCCCCGCGAGCAAGGGCCCCAGGAACATCGTCAGCTGCCGCAGGCCCAGGCTGATGCCGTTGGCGACCTGCAGCTGGGGGCGTGCCACCACCGACGGCATCATGGCCGTGCCCGCCGGAATGCTGAAGGCCGTGGCGAGCCCAATGCCCAGCGACAGCGCGTACACCATCCACAACGACAGCGTGCCCGCAAACACCAGCCCCGCCAGCGCGGCCAGCAGCACCAGGTTGACGTATTTGGTGATCATCAGAACCTGCTTGGGCGAATGGCGGTCTACCAGCGCACCGCCGATCAGGATGAACAAGGCGCGCGGCACGCTGATGAGGGCCAGCACGGTGCCCAGCACCAGCGTGTCGCCGGTCATCTGCAGCACCAGCCAGGGCAGTGCGATCAGCGTGAACTGGTCGCCCAGCATGGACAGGGCCGAGCCGCCAATCATCCAGCGGAAGTTGGGGGCCTGCAGCAGCGCGGCGCGCGGGTCTGCGGGTGGGATTGCAGGGCCTGCGCCGGGTGGCTGGGCAGGACGGGGTGAGGTGTCAGGTCGCATGAACGAGGTCTCCCAAAGAATGACGGGTGTGCGTGCGCCCCGTGAGCAAGCGGCCCACAGCGGTAAAACGCACGCAAAGGTGGTAACTGGCCAGGCACAGGGCGGTCGTGGCCAGCACATTGATCAGCATCTTGGCGAGGGCTGGAACGGGCAGGCCGTACAGCAGCGCACCCAGGCCCATCGTGAGTGGCAGGTGCACCAAGTACACCCAGTACGAGCTGTCGGCCAGGTAGGCCAGCCAGGCACGGGGCTGGCCGACATGGCGCAGAAACAGCCCGATCAGCGCAAAGCTCCAGAGCCACGACGCGCTGTTGTAGGCCAGGGCCATCCAGAACTGCAGGTGGCGCGTGGCCGATACGGGCGCGGCCAGCAGATCGGTAAACGCCCCGGTGACCAGCACCAACACAAAGGCCGATGCCTCGGGCTGAGCCAGCACTTCCGAGAGCAGTGCAGTGACCAGAAAACCCACCAGCCCCAAGCCGGCCAGCGCAGGCCAGTGCCGCTCGTAGTGCGCCATCAGTGCCTTGCGGTGCACATACAGACACAGGCCAAAGCCGTAGAACAGCCCGTTATGTATCCATTCCGCCAGCGGCGGCAGGAAGGACCCGCTGGGCGTGACGATGCCGTGGTCGTATCCCGCGCCAATCCAGGCCAGCGGCAGCGTGAGCACCAGCAGACCGGTTGGCGTACCGCCTAGCCAGAGGGCACCGCGTTGCAGGGCCTGCTGCAGCCCTGCGGGCAATGCGCGTACCGCCCTCCATGCCACGGGCGTCAGCAGCGCCAGCCACAGCAGCATCCACAAGAACCACAGGTGCATGGTGGCTGGGCCCTGGGGCACGTTGGGGCCTCGGGGCAGCAGGCTGCGGTCTACACCCCAGGTGCCGTAGGCCATGCGGTGCAGGAACATCAGCCCGAGCAGCGCACAGGCCACGAACAGCGGCGGCCAGAACAGCGCAAAAGGCAGACCGAGACGGCGCAGGCGGTTGCGCACCATGCCAGCCAGCCCCTGGCGTTGGACCAGCGCCGCTACAAAGAACCCGGCGAGGATGAAAAACAAGGGCATGCGAAAGGCATGGATCACCGCCACCAGCAGGTCTGCCAGGGGGCTGGACCGGTCGTCGTGCCAGGGCAGGGGCGATGGCCGGCTCATGTAGA
>NZ_QAIM01000466.1:3869-4546 GCF_003061035.1 Acidovorax sp. HMWF018 | reverse complement strand
GTGTCGATCCATTCATGGGGACCGACTGTGGGGCCTCACGTTGCGTGAGGGTCAAGCACTTTTCAGTGGTTTTTTTGCAGACGGTGTGAGTGTCTCAGCGGCGCGCAGCGACTGTCGCAGCCATGGCGGGAGTGGGTGTGGCCAGCGCGAGCGCCGCCTGCAGGTAGGCGCGCACGGGCGCGCTCAGCGGTGAGCCCGCTTGCAGCAGCGGCTCGTTGGCCGACGCTGTGAGCAGCTTCTGGCGCAATTGCGCATCGCCGCGGGTCAGCTGGTCGAACAGCGTGTTCCAGCGCAGGGCCGCAGCCGCTGCGTCGGTGTGGTTCGTGGGGATTTGGCGGTCCAGCAACTGTTGCACGTCACGTTCCAGTGCCGCCCATGCGGTGTGCGGCACATGGCCCAGCGTGCGCAGGTCGTCGCGGGTCAGGTACTTCTCCAGCAGCGCCAGCCGCAGCTTGATGGCGGTTTCCACGTATTCGATCATGTCGCCGGGCGGTGCGTGGTTGCGCCCCTGCGCGCTGGGCTCGGTGCGAAACATGTGGCCCCAGCGGTCCAGCAGGTCCAGGTCGCCCCCCATCCAGTGCAGCATCAGCGCCATCCAGCGGTAGGCCAGTGCCTGCACCTCGGGCGCATCGGGAGGTAGCTGGCGGTCCATGGCGCTGCGCACCAGGTCTTTGACA
>NZ_QAIM01000466.1:1857-3803 GCF_003061035.1 Acidovorax sp. HMWF018 | reverse complement strand
CCCGCCATGAGGCCGTCGCGCAGCATGGTCAGGCGCCCGCGCAGTTCTGTGGCTTGGGTGATCTGCTGGTCCAGCGCCCGGATCTGCTGGCCGATGATGCGCTGGGGTGCCACCCCTTCGCCCGCCAGCAGCTCGGCAATGTCGCTGAGCGCCAGGCCCATCTGGCGCATGGTCTGGATGCCATGCAGCCGCTGCACGTCGGCCTGGCTGTACAGGCGGTACCCCGCGTCCGACCGGCCCGAGGGCTTGAGCAGCCCGACCTCGTCATAGTGGTGCAATGTGCGCACCGTGAGGCCGGTGCGCCGCGCGAGGTCACCGACCTTCAGCAGCATGGGGTCAGCGGCCCACGGAGATCAGCTCGATCTCGAAATTCAGCGTGGCGTTAGGGGGAATGACGCCACCCGCGCCCCGGGCACCGTAGGCAATGCCGGGGGGACAAGTCAGCTTGGCCTTGCCGCCCGGCTTCATGCGCTGCACGCCTTCGGTCCAGCAAGGGATCACGCCATTGAGTGGGAACGAGGTGGGTTCGCCGCGTTTGTAGGAGCTGTCGAACTCCTTGCCGTCGAGGAACGTGCCCTTGTAATGCACCTTGACCGTGTCGGTGGCCTTGGGCGATTCGCCCATGCCGTCTTTGAGCGATTCATAGACCAGGCCGCTGGCCGTGGTGACGGGTTTGGAGGTCTGGGCCATGGCGGCGGGAGCCATCACGGCGGTGGCGAGCAGAAGGCACAAGAGGTTTCGCAAAGGAGGCTCCTAGAAGGGTAAATCACAACGCAGCCCGCGATCTTATGCGTGTTCCTGCACCTGCCTGTACGTGCCCCCAACGAAAAAAGCCCTGGGCGAGCGGGCTCCAGGGCTTGCAAGAGCAAGGGCTGTGGCGGCAGACCATGCAGCCGTGGCCTTCGCCGCAGGGTCAGGCGTAGTCGCTCACCGGGATGCAGCTGCAGCTCAGGTTGCGGTCACCCCACACGTTGTCCACGCGGCCCACTGGCGACCAGTATTTGTTGCTGCGCAGCGCAGCCACGGGGTAGGCAGCTGCCTCGCGGGTGTAGGGGCTGTTCCACTCGCCGCTCAGCAGGCTTTCTGCGGTGTGCGGGGCGTTCTTGAGCGGGTTGTTGTCCTGCGGCAGCTTGCCTGCTTCGATCTCGCGGATCTCTTCGCGGATGGCGATCATCGCGTCGATGAAGCGGTCCAGCTCTGACAGGGTTTCGCTCTCGGTAGGCTCCACCATCAGCGTGTTGGGCACCGGGAAGCTCAGCGTGGGCGCGTGGAAGCCGTAGTCAATCAGGCGCTTGGCCACGTCTTCGGCCATCACGCCGCTGGTGTCCTTCAGGCTGCGCAGGTCCAGGATGCACTCGTGTGCCACATGGCCGTTCTCGCTCGCGTACAGCGTGGGGTAGTGGTCCTTGAGGCGCGCGCTGATGTAGTTGGCGCTCAGGATGGCGGTCTCGGTAGCGGCCTGCAGGCCTTCGGCGCCCATCATGCGGATGTACATCCAGCTGATGGGTAGCACGGCGGCGTTGCCCAGCGGGGCAGCGCTGACGGCACCCACGCCACCAGGCACGCCCGCCGTGGCATGGCCCGGCAGGAAGGGCACCAGGTCCTGCACCACGCACACGGGGCCCACGCCGGGGCCGCCACCGCCGTGGGGAATGCAGAAGGTCTTGTGCAGGTTCAGGTGGCTCACGTCACCGCCAAACTCGCCGGGGGCCGCAACGCCCACCAGGGCGTTCATGTTGGCACCGTCCACGTACACGCGGCCGCCGTGGCTGTGCACCAGGGCGCACAGCTCTTTGACGCTGGTCTCGAACACGCCGTGCGTGCTGGGGTAGGTGATCATCACGGCGGCCAGGTTGGCGCTGTGCTGTTCGCACTTGGCTTTCAGGTCCACCAGGTCCACGTTGCCGTTGGCATCGCAGGCGGTCACCACCACTTGCATGCCCACC
>NZ_QAIM01000466.1:0-1846 GCF_003061035.1 Acidovorax sp. HMWF018 | reverse complement strand
GGGTTGGTACCGTGTGCACTGCTGGGGATCAGGCAGATGTTGCGGTGGCCTTCGCCACGCGATTCGTGGTAGCCCTTGATGGCCAGCAGGCCGGCATATTCGCCTTGCGAGCCTGCGTTGGGTTGCAGGCTGATGCCTGCATAGCCCGTGGCCTGGCACAGCCAGGCGCGCAGTTGCTCGTCCAGCTGCTTGTAGCCCTGTTGCTGGTCAGCGGGGGCGAAGGGGTGCACGTTGGCAAACTCGGGCCAGGTGATGGGGATCATCTCGCTGGTGGCGTTGAGCTTCATGGTGCACGAGCCCAGCGGGATCATGCTGCGGTCCAGTGCCAGGTCCTTGTCGGACAGCTGGCGGATGTAGCGCAGCATGCCGGTTTCGGAATGGTGGGTGTTGAAGACGGGGTGTGCGAGGTAGCTGCTGGTGCGGCGCAGCTCGGTGGGGATCAGCGGCTCCACGCCCTTTTCAAACGCATCGAAGGTGGGCAGCGCCTGGCCGTCCTTGGCGAAGATCTTCCACAGCAGCTCGATGTCGGCGCGCGTGGTGGTCTCGTCCAGCGAGATACACAGGTACTCTTCAAAGTAAATCCGCAGGTTGGCGCCCAAGCTGATTGCCTTGGTTGCTATGGATTGTGTAGCGCCCTGGGTGTGCAGGCTCACGGTGTCGAACGTGGCCTGTGCACGCACAGGCGCACCCAGCTGCTGCAGCCCTTGCGTGAGGATGGCGGTGTAGCTGGCCACACGCTGTGCGATGCGCTTGAGTCCTTCCGGGCCGTGGTACACGGCATACATGCTGGCGATCACGGCGGGCAGCACCTGGGCCGTACAGATGTTGGATGTGGCCTTTTCGCGGCGGATGTGCTGTTCGCGGGTTTGCAACGCCAGCCGGTAAGCAGGTTTGCCATGCACGTCCACACTCACACCCACCAGGCGGCCGGGCAGGCTGCGCTTGTATTCGTCGCGGCAGGCCATGTAGGCGGCGTGGGGGCCACCGGCGCCCATGGGCATGCCAAAACGCTGGGTGGTGCCCACCACGATGTCGGCACCTTGTTCACCGGGCGGGGTGATGAGCGTCAGCGCCAGCAGGTCGGCGGCCACGATGAAGGCGGCCTGCTTGGCATGCGTTTTTTCCACGTCAGCGCGCAGGTCGTCAATGCGGCCGCTGGTGGCGGGGTACTGGGCCAGCACGGCAAAGTAATCGCCGTCCAGCAGGGTGTTCCATTCCTCGGCCGAATTGGCCAGGCGCACTTCCAGGCCAAGGGGCTTGGCGCGGGTCTGGATGACTTCAATGGTTTGCGGGTGCGCGTCGCCTGCCACCACAAACACGTTGCTCTTGCTCTTGACCGAGCGCTTCGCCAGCGTCATGGCCTCGGCGGCGGCGGTGGCTTCGTCCAGCATGGATGCGTTGGCAATCGGCATGCCCGTCAGGTCGCACACCATGGTCTGGAAGTTGACCAGGGCCTCCATGCGGCCTTGGGAGATTTCGGCCTGATAGGGCGTGTAGGCGGTGTACCAGGCGGGGTTCTCCAGAATGTTGCGCAGGATGACGCCAGGCGTGTGCGTGCCGTAGTAGCCCTGGCCGATGAAGCTCTTGAGCAGCTGGTTCTTGCCCGCGATGGCCTTGAGTTCTGCCAATGCGGCCGCTTCGGTGAGCGGCGCAGGCAGGTCCATGCCCCGGCTGCGTGCAATGGAGCGCGGCACGATGGATTCGATGAGCGCACGGCGCGAGGCCTCGCCGATCACCGACAGCATGTGCGCTTCGTCGGCCGCGTCGATGCCGATGTGGCGGGGCAGGAATTCGGTGGCGTTTTCAAGCGCGCCAAGGGGGGGGGCGGATTGCATCAGCATGGGGC
>NZ_QAIM01000465.1:0-3008 GCF_003061035.1 Acidovorax sp. HMWF018 | reverse complement strand
CCCCCATCGCAGCGCCCAGCTACAAAGCCCCGGCCCGCAGCACCAGCCTGGGCAAAAGCGCCAAGACCGGCAGCAAACCCGCCGCCAGCCTGGCCGCGCCCAAGACCGGCAGCGCAGCGCCAGCGGCCCCTGCAGCCAGCGCCGCAGCCCCCAAACCGGCAGCGCCCAGCCCGGCACCGGCCAAGGCAGGAGGCAACGACGACGACTGGGAGAGCTTCTGAGAAGGGCCAGACAGGCCCCTGGATGAAGAGTTCAGGTCAGAACGGCCGCAAGCGCAGGTGGAACATGCGCTGACAGCTATCAAAACAGAAGTAAAGAAGCACGCAGAGGGGGCACCTTCTGCGTGCTTTTTTACGTGGCACTTGGGAATGCGCCGTCCATTCAGGTGCGGCAGGGGACTTTTCCGTACTGCTCTCAGCGGTGCGGGTTGGGATACACCAGATGCAGCCCCGGCAGCTGGGGGCGCTGGAACGGCTGCCACACCACGCCTGGCCCGTGCGGCTGGCCCAGACGGTCGGCCACGGCCCACCAGGCACTGGGGTTCAGGCCGATGCCAAAGTGGCTGGCCACCACCTCGATGTTTTCGGTGTGGGGGTTGTGGTCGGCGGGCGCCTGGATGCTGCCGCGCCACGCCACCACGCCATCGGTGCGGGAGTAGATGCTGGTGGTGGGCACCGGAGGGGCTTCGGGCAGGTTGTAGTTCTCTGTTTCGCGCTCGATGCTGCGGCCGCTGGCGAACTGGTAAATGCGCCAAGCGTTGGTGGAGGTGTGGGGCCCGGCAAACGGGGTGCCCAGGGTCACCACGCAGCGCACCAGGTCCGGCATTTCCTTGGCCAGCTCGCGGGCGTAGATGCCGCCGAGGCTCCAGCCCACCAGGCTCACCTTGTGGCCGCTGGCATCCACCGCTTGCTGCAGCTGGGCCTTGGCGTTCTCCAGCACGCCATCGCGCGGCCCCAGGTTCAGGCCCTGGCCCCAGCCCAGCGTGTTGTAGTTGCGCGATTCGAGGTAGCGACGCAGGGGCAGGGTGGTGGCGTCGCCAGCTGTCAGGCCCGGAAACACGATGACCGTGTGGCCATCGCCCAGTGGAGCGCGCTGCAGAACGGGCCATGCGGGCAGCACGGCGCCAAATTCCCAGGGGGCCCGCAGCTCCAGCGCCAGCAAGGGGAGGCTGGGCGGTGGCATGTGGTCAGGGGCGGCGGATTTGCGGTCGGAGAAAAGAGGCATCAAGTCGTCGTTCCAAAACGGGCGCCTGCCGGGCAAGGCAGGCGGGTCGTGCGACGGTAGCAGTTTTTGCGCACCAAGGCGGGGCGCGAAATGGAGCAAGCTCTCCAATTGCCCCCGCCCGGACCGGGGGAGTCCCCTTCGGATTGCGGGGGGGATTGCCCGCGAATGTCACATTTTGCAACCGTGCGCTGCTATGCTTTGGATAGCTTTTGCGTTCGTTGCGTTCTGGCGCTGTTCGCAACCCTCCCGTTCCAACCGCCTGAAAGCCCGCGCCATGACCGCTATTGCCGACGCCGCTGCGCCTGCCGCCACCCACTCTGCGCACCGCGCGCTGGCCCCTAGCCCCACCGCAGCCCCTCGTGAATTCCTGACCTTCCGCCTGGGTGCGGAGGAGTACGGCATTGACATCCTGCGCGTGCAGGAGATCCGCTCATACGAGAGACCCACGCGCCTGGCGCAATCGCCCGACTTCATCAAGGGCGTGATCGATCTTCGCGGCCGCATCGTGCCCATCCTGGATCTGCGGGTGAAGCTGCAATGCCCTGAAGCGAGCTACACCGACTTCACCGTGGTGATCATTCTGGACATCGGCTCTACCGTGATTGGCGCGGTGGTGGATGCGGTGGCCGATGTGGTCTCGCTCACTCCCGACCTCATCAAGCCCACGCCCCAGTTCGAGCGGCAGGGCCATGTAGACCCGGCCTTTGTCACTGGCATTGCCAGCCTGGGCGAGCGCATGCTGATCGTGATGGACATCGAGGCGCTGCTCAGCAGTGACGAAATTGGGCTGGTGAGATCGGCCGTGCACAGGTAATGTGCCACCCAACTGCAAAAGATCAACACAGAGGAGAAAAAGGATGAATCAGCTCAAGATTTCAACCCGGCTAGCTGTGGCATTCGCCGTCATGGTGCTTCTGTTGGTCGCTTTGGGGGCTGTGGGCCTGGTGCGGTCAGCCAACCAGCGCGCGGAGCTCAAGGACGTGATCGATGTCCGAATACCCATCGTCAAAACCCTGGGTGCCCTCAACGACGGCGTGAACGAGCAGGCCATTCAGCTGCGCAATCTGGCGATCTTCACCTCGGATGCGATCGTGAAATCGGCGACAAACCAGATTTCCGCTTCTGCGGCGGATGTCGATGCGCAATACAAAACCCTGACTGCATTGGTCACCTCTGAAAAGGGGAAGGAACTGATGGCGCGCATGCAGCAGCGGCGCGGTGATTTCTTGAAGCTGAGAGATCAATACCTCACGACGCTCCAGCAAGGGCAGCGCGACGAAGCCCTGAAGCTGCTGGAAGAGCAACTGCGCCCTGCGCAGCGGGCCTACATGGCCGCCATAGACGAACAGTTTGAATTTCAATCGCAGAGAACTGTGGACGCCGGCGCGCGCGCCGAAGCTGCCGCCGTGTCGCTGCAGCGCGATGTGCTCATCGCGGGTGCACTGGCCATCGCCATCGCTATCTTTCTGGCCATCACCATCATTCGCTCCATCACCCGCCCCCTGGCGCAGGCGGTGGAGGCGGTGGAGGCGGCCGACCGCGTGGCCAGTGGCGACCTGAGCGGCCAGATCGTCGTGCAGTCCAAGGACGAAACCGGCCACCTGCTCAGCGCCCTGCAGCGCATGCAGCAAAGCCTGGTCAACACCGTCAGCTCGGTGCGCCAGAACGCCGAAGGCGTAGCGTCAGCGAGCGCACAGATCGCCTCAGGCAACAACGACCTGAGCGCGCGCACAGAGCAGCAAGCTAGTGCACTGGAAGAAACAGCCGCCTCGATGGAAGAGCTG
>NZ_QAIM01000464.1:0-1148 GCF_003061035.1 Acidovorax sp. HMWF018 | reverse complement strand
GGTGGGGGCGTCGAGTGTGGTGGGCAGCCACGTGCGGGCCGCGGGCAAGCTGCGCGAAGTGAAGCTGGCGTGGAACGCCAACGCCATCTGCCTGTCGGCCGCGCCGGTCGCCATCGAGCGCGGCATTTTTGAAAAACATGGTCTCAAGGTCGAGCTGATCAACTTTGCGGGCTCCACTGACCAGCTGCTGGAGACCATCGCCACCTCCAAGGCCGACGCGGGCCTGGGCATGGTGCACCGCTGGATCAAGCCGCTGGAGTCGGGCTTTGACGTGAAGCTGGTGGGCAGCTCGCACGGCGGTTGCTCGCGCCTGGTGGGCTACGAGGCGGCGGGCGTGACCAGCCTGCAAAAGCTCAAGGGCAAGACCATTGCGGTGTCGGACCTCAACAGCCCCGGCAAGAACTTCTTTTCGGTGCTGCTGACCAAGGCCGGGCTGAACCCCGAAAAGGACGTGACCTGGCGCCAGTTTCCTGGCGACATGCTGGGCCTGGCGGTGGAAAAAGGCGAGGCCCAGGCCATTGCCGATGGCGACCCCAACCTGCTGCTGATCCAGCGCCGCACCAAGGGCCTGGTGGACCTGGCGTCCAACCTCTCGGGCGAATACGCGGCCAAGACCTGCTGCGTGCTGGGCGTGAGCGGCGCCATGGTGCGCAACGACAAGGGCACGGCAGCCGCGCTGACCCGCGCCATCATCGAGGCGTCGGACTTCGTGGCCGACAACCCCAACGAAACGGCGCGCATCTTCAGCCCGTATTCCAAGGTGCCGCAGGAGGACCTGCGCGCCGTGCTGGGCACGCTCACGCACCGCAGCCACCCGGTGGGCACGGCGTTGCGGCAGGAGATCGAGTTCTATGCCCGCGACTTCAAGCTGGTGGGCGTGCTCAAGCCCGGCACCGACCCTGCGCGCTTCGCGGCCCACGTCCACGCTGACGTGCTGGCCTGAGCCTCCTCCCATTCCGTGCAAGGACCCTCTCCATGAGCACTGTTGCCGACAATATCCTGGGCGCCCCGCCGGGCATCAGCCCCAAGCCCTCGCAGCCCCCGCTGCGTGCGCCCAGCCCATCATCCGGTGCGCCCCGTGCTGCGGGTGCGCAGCCTGTCACCGCGCCTGACTTCAAGGCGGCCAAAGGGGCGCTGGGGTTCTGGTG
>NZ_QAIM01000001.1:0-3525 GCF_003061035.1 Acidovorax sp. HMWF018 | reverse complement strand
CAATCACCTCGATGCCAAACGGCAGGCGCCGGCCCGCGCGGTGCAGTTCGCGCACGCAGGCCATGGGCACAAAGATGCCCAGGCGCCCGTCGTACTTGCCGCCATTGCGCACGGTGTCGTAGTGCGAGCCGGTCATGAGGTACTTTGCACCGGGTGTGGCGGCGCGATACCGCCCCACCACGTTGCCCACGGCGTCCACCTCGACCTCGTCAAAGCCACAGTCGCGCATCCAGTGGCTGATGCGCTGGGCGCAGGCGCGGTGGGCGTCGGTGAGGTAGGTGACGGTGAGCTGGCCCTTTTCGGCAAAGCCGGGGTCGGAGTGTTCGGCCAGCTTTTCATGCCAGTCCCACACGTCATTGCCCAGCACAGGTTCGGCGGCGAACTTGTCGTTCAGCCGGATCTCGGCGATGCGGTGGATGTTGCGCAAGGCCTCTGCCACCTCGAACTCCGGGTGGTTGTCGAGCCGCCGCGCAAAGGTGTCGATGATCTGCTGCTTGTTCAACCCCGCGCCACGCGGTCCGCGCACGGCCAGAATGAAGGGGAAACCAAAGCGTGCGTTGTAGTCGGCATTGAGCTGCTGGATGCGCGCAAATTCTTCGGGCGTGCACTGCGTCAGGCCCGCCTTGGATTGCTCATTGGTCGATTCAGCCGTAAGGCTTTTCGCCACCATGGCCTTGCCCGCGAGCTCGGGGTGGGCGCGGATCAGGCCCAGCTGCGCCTCGGTGCTGGCGGTGCGTACTGCGTGGGCCAGGGCGTGCTTGAGGTGTGCCAGCGAGCGGAATGGCCGTTGCGTGAGCGCCTGCTCGGCAATCCAGGGGGAATGCTCGTACACGCCGTCCAGCGCCTCCAGGGCCTGCGCGGGCGTGGCGGCATTCAGTTGGTCAAGGGTCCATGCCATGGTCATCAGGCCTTTGTGGTGGGGTAGGGGTGCACGGCCTTCCAGTGGCGCGCGATGTCGATGCGGCGGGCCACCCACACCTTGTCGTACTGTGCGATGTGGTCCAGAAAACGCTGCAGCGCCGTGATGCGGCCCGGGCGGCCCAGCAGGCGGCAGTGCATGCCAATGCTCATCATCTTGGGTGCGTTGTCGCCGGCCGGGTCGCCCTCGGCATACAGCGCATCGAAGGTGTCCTTCATGTACTGGAAGAACGGGTCGGCGTGCGAATAGCCCTGGGGCAGCGCAAAGCGCATGTCGTTGCAATCGAGCGTGTAGGGCACGATGAGCTGGGGCACCACGCTGCCGTCGGTCTTTTGCACCTTCATCCAGAAGGGAAGGTCGTCGCCGTAGTAGTCGCTGTCGTATTCAAAGCCGCCGTAGTCGGCTACCAGGCGGTGGGTGTTGGGGCTGTCGCGGCCGGTGTACCAGCCCAACGCCCTTTCGCCCGTCATTCGTTGGATGATTTCCATCGCCTCTTGCATGTGGGCGCGCTCCACCTCTTCGGGGATGTGCTGGTAATGGATCCACTTGAGCCCATGGCACGCAATCTCGTGGCCCAGCTCCACAAAAGCCGCCGTGAGGTCGGGGTGGCGCTGCAGGGCCGTGGACACGCCGAACACCGTGAGGGGCAGCTGGCGCTTTTCAAACTCGCGCAGGATGCGCCACACGCCAGCGCGCGATCCGTATTCATAAATGCCCTCCATGCTCATGTGCCGCTCGGGGTAGCTGGCCGGGTTGAACATTTCGGACAGGAACTGCTCGCTGCCCGCATCGCCATGCAGCACCGCGTTTTCGCCGCCCTCTTCGTAGTTCAGGACGAATTGCACGGCAATGCGCGCGCCACCGGGCCACTGCGCATGGGGCGGGGTCTTGCCGTAGCCAATAAGGTCGCGGGGGTAGGCCTGGGTGGTGTCGTAGATCATGGTGGGGTGGTTTTCAAGAGGCCAGGGCGGCGGCCAGATCGCTGGCAGGGCGCTTGCGGTCAAAGGTCAGGCTGGCTTCGACATGTTCGAGGTGGCTTTGCATCAAGGCGACGGCACGTTCTTCGTCGCGCGCGGCCAGGGCCGCCACGATGTCGGCGTGCTCCTCGTGCGAGTGTTCGGCGGCGCTGGCTGACTGGTACATCAGCGTGATGAGTGCACAGCGCGAGATCAGGTCGCCCAGCATCTGCGCCAGCACCTCGTTGCCCATCAGTTCGGCCATGCGCACATGAAAGTCGCCCAGCAACTCGGTGCGGGTGCTGGCGTCGTGTGTGCCCATGGCGGTCTTCTCGCTGGCCACGTGGGCGCGCAGGGCCTTGAGCTTGGCGGGTGTCACGCTGCGCACAAAGGCGCGGGTCATTTCGGTTTCCAGCATGCGGCGCACGGCAAACACCTGGCGCGCCTCCTCGACCGAGGGCGTGGCCACAAATGCGCCCCGTGCGGGCTCCAGCGTGACCAGCCGGTTCTGTGCCAGCTGGAACAGCGCCTGGCGCACCAGCGTGCGCGACACGCCAAAGTGGTCGGCCAGCTTTTGCTCGGCCAGCTTGGTGCCGGGTTGCAGGCGGTGCTCTACGATGGCGCGGGTCAGCGCTTCGACAATGGCGCTGGTGGAGGAAGATTCCATGGCTGCATGATACGGTGGATGGTGAAAAGTGTATACACTTTTGGTCTACACACTGCGATCTGGCAATCGTCGCCGATTGGACAGACTCTTACTTCAGGAGATTCCCCCATGGGATTGAGCACCCACGTTCTGGACACCATGAACGGCTGCCCTGCGGCCGGCATGGAAGTGGCCCTGTATTCCACCGACGGCGACAACGCCACCCTCATCAAGCGCCTGGTGCTGAACCACGACGGCCGCACCGACGCACCGCTGTTCGACAACGCCAGCCTGCGCACTGGTACCTACAGGTTGCGCTTTGATGTGGCGGGTTACTTCAAGGCCCGGGGTGTGCAGCTGCCCGAGCCGAATTTTCTGAACCAGGTGAGCCTGGACTTCGGCATTGCGCATGCCGACCAGCACTACCACGTGCCGCTGCTGGTCAGCCCCTGGAGCTATTCGACCTACAGAGGCTCGTAGTGTGAAGCCCCCTGAGTCGCTTCGCGCCTTCCCCCTCAGGGGGACGCCGCCAGCGCGGCGGGGCGGCCCTTGCGCGGCGGCCCTGGTCTAAGCAGCGACAGTTGCCAGGGTCGGTGTGTATCCGCACTACTAGCGCGCGGGTAAAACGCCAGCTTCTAAAGCTGCCCTTCGGTCAGCGTATCAAGCTGAAAGTGCCCGCTCTTGTCCCACAGCCAGGTCTCGGTGTAGGTGACCTTGCCCATGCGGGCCGGGACAGGGAACGGGGCTGCAGCGCGCACTGTGCGCTCGATCTCGGTGACCACCTCGGGGGCATGGCGCGGGGCGCGCATCCAGTGCAGGCGGGTGATCTTGCCCGCGCGGTCGATGTCGAGCTGCAGCACGCCAATGGCATACAGCTGCGGCGGCAGTTTGCCTTTGAAGATGCGTTCGCGGTTCAGGCCATACAGGTGCGTGGCGGCATCCTGGCGGTAGGCCAGCGGTGTGGCAGCGGCCGAGGGGCGCGCAGACCCGGCCGTGGCGGGCAC
>NZ_QAIM01000046.1:0-3822 GCF_003061035.1 Acidovorax sp. HMWF018 | reverse complement strand
TGTACTGCGCACGCACTTGCTTGTCACTCATTGCTCAACTCCTTGTCGGTATTTTCAACAAGGGTTAAGAACTCCACTTTTCAGGGGCAACCTCACAGTCCCGTACAGTTCGAGAAAGCTCAAGAAGCTTAGGTCGGTGTCAACGGAACCGGCAGCAGCCCAAAGGTCATTGGCTACTGGAAGGATGCGTACCTCACCGCTTCTATCGAGGATAGCGGATCAAGCGTTCCCAGACTTTGTGAGTTCACTGCTTGAAATCGTAGAGTTCACAAGAATCCATCAGGCCTTGCAAGGGGTTGCGCCACTGCAACTGATTTCCGTGACAGAGAAGCTGAAAAAGGCCGTCAATGGCCCGATCAATGCAGCCAATGAAACCCCCAAAACCACCGCCGCACGCAACTACTTGTTCGAAGCCACGGTAGCTGCAATGGCCCATCGGCCGGCTCGCCGCGTGGAGGCGATCTTGAATGCGCGCAGCGACACCGGAATCAAGATTGAGGGACGCAAGATCTGGGTTGAATGTAAGCGCGTGACAACTGAACATGCGCTGGAGCGCAATCTGCGCAAAGCCTGCTCGCAACTTCAGGATACTTTTAATGCAGAGATTGGGTCAGGCCATCGGGGCATCATTGCGATGGACGTGTCAAAGATACTCAATCCCAAGGGAGAGCTTCTCGTTGCGAAAGACGATACCGAGTTAAAAAGGGGGCTGGTGCGCCTGCTGCAGGATTTCAGCGACAAACACTCAAACCTCTGGCAGCGTATTTATGCCGAGAAAAGCCGAAAAATCATTGGGACAGTCTTCCGGCTGTCATGCTTGGCGACATCGGAGGTAAGGAAGATGTCTGTTCAGTGCTCTCAATGGGCGGTAATCCCAAGAGCAGACGCAACAGCAGCAGATGTTCAGCTTCAGGAGCGACTGGTGGAAGCGTTGTCGCAAGATCTGTGAAGCATGTGCTGGCGCGTCACTTCACATAGCAATAGGAGTTTGCATTGCCAAAGACACTTGCTCAGATGAAGAGGCGGCTTGAAGACGCAATGACCGAGGCAAGTGCAGCGGAGGAGATCATCCCGCTGATAAAGCAGGCCATTGCTCGATTTGGATTGGAACCAGAGGATTTGTTCGACGGGGACAACACGGAGACGACCACTGCCTTGTATCGGGACGCAAATGGCAACACGTGGGGCGGGCGCGGGCGACGTCCCACCTGGTTGAGTGAAGCGCTTGCGCTCGGCAAAACGCTTGAAGACTTTCAGGTTGGCGCGGCGTTGGGGAAAACTTCTAAGTAGTTGATTTAGAAATTATTTTGTTCAAAACTTTCTGCTTTTGCCAGAAAACCGAGATCACCCCGGATCGCGAGTTTTTGCCGAGATGCGATGTCACGCTCAGTGCCCTCGACCCACATCAGGCGGGTTCACACACAGATATGCCTGTTCGAGCGCCGCTTCACAGGCAGGGTCGGCTTGTGCCAACTGTTCCAGCGCGCACATTAGCGGCTCGGCAATCTCCCAGCGCTGTTCGGCCACGGCGCGTTTGTAGAGTCGCAGCACCTCCTGCTCCAGGGACTTTCGAATCCCGAATCTGCGAACCATCGCAATACCTCCATTCAGGCCTGTCGCCATTGCACGCACCCTAAACCTTGCCACGGTGCCAAGGTCAAGGATGGGGTGATCGCTTGACCTTTACATGATGGAAAGATTGCGGCTTTTCCAAGCGCAAAAGGAGCCTGCCATGAAGTCGCATTCCCACGCGCCGGTCGTAGCGACCGAAGTAGTTGGAGAAAGCCCGGAGTTGCGGGACATGAGCTGCGGATTCTGGGTCGGCCTCCATTGTTAATGGATCCATCGTGTTGTCAGGTGTGCTGGTCATGTGGCTCGGCTCGAACATCCCGGATCTAATGTTGGGCGTTGTCGTGGCCGGGATTGCCGCGAACGGCGGCCGGGAAATTCTGCGCGAAGCATCGGAAACGGCCAGGCGCAACGCCAGCGCATGAGGTCTGACATCGCCCCGCGCATCCCGAAGGTCATACAGGCTGCAACCGTCGGCCTTTGTATGCGTTCATTGCGAAACCCGAGACTGCGATCAGCAGGACGATGAGCTGGGCCACGACGGTTTCGGCCGACGGATACAGTCCAAGCAATTCGATTCGGGGTGCCATGATGGGACTGGCTCCCAGCCAGCCAGCTTCCTGCAGCCCCGCCACGCCCTTTCCTGCCAGGACAACGGCCAGCACAGCAACCAGGATCGAGCTGATGCTGAAGAATTTTCCGATCGGCATCCGCGCACTGGTCCTGAGCATCATCCAGGCCAGAACGGCCAGGAGAGCGACGCCGAGGCCCAGCCCACCCAACAAGGCATCGTCATTCCCATCGGCCGAGAGAGCCGAGTAGAAAAGCACGGTCTCGAAAACCTCGCGGTAGACCGCGATGAACGAAAGGCCGAACAAGGCCCATGCCGAACGCTTCGACATGGCCGCGGACAGCTTTTCCTTGAGGTAAGCCTGCCAACGGCCTGCGGCGCTCTTCTGGTGCATCCACAAGCCTACGCTCAGCAGAACGAGCGCGGCAAAGAGGGACGACAGCCCCTCGGTGACCTCACGGCTCGCCCCGCTGATGTTCACAAAATAGGTTGCCACGACCCAGGTCAGGCCTCCAGCGGCCAACGCCACGATCCAGCCACCGTGCACGTAGCGTAGGACGTCGGGCCGATTGGCTTTCTTCAGGAAAGCAACCATGCCGACGACGATCAGCAGCGCTTCGAGCCCTTCTCTCAGCAAGATCGTCAGAGAGCCCAAGAAGGTGGTGAGCGGGTCTGCCGATTCGCCGCCCAGTTCCTTCTCCACCTCCGCGAAGAGGTAGTCCAGCTTTTGAGCGGCGGCCTCAGCTTGGGCGAGCGTGCCATTTGCGATCGCCGAGCGATAGGCCAGCATGCCGTTTTCCACCTCCGACAGGAGCGCTTTGTTGCGCGCACCAAGGGATGGTTCCAGCGGCTCGAATCCATCAAGATAGGCCGAGAGCGCTAGCCGCGTGGCCACCGGCTTGTCGCCCTTGCGAATGGCCATCAAGCTCTCCGCCAGGCGCGTGCGGGAAAGGGTCAGTCCGCCGGCGTTGCCGGCCGCGGCGGCCAACTCCGGCTGGCTGCGCAGGTAGGCCGTCAGGTCTCGGGCCGCGTCGGTTCCGACTCGGCCGGCCGCAGCAGCCTCAGTGACCGTAGTCACAGCCGCCAGGTCGGCAAACTCCTTCCGAGCCGCTGCATCACTTTTCCACAGCTGCTCACCTCGTTTGCGCATTCCGTCGTCGTGAGAAAGCGTGCCGGCGAAAAACGCCAGCGCCCACCGGTCCTCGTCGGGCAGCGCCGCAAAACTCGGCATCGACGTGCCCGTAACGCCTTGGGAGACGACCTGGTAGAGCGCCATGAGGCTTCGGGACCGAGCGCGTTCCCGGTTCGTGAAGGCGATCGGCGGTGGTTCGAGTTTGGCTGCAAGTGGTCCGTCGCCACCGCCCGCCGTGCCGTGACAAGACGCGCATTGGGCCTGGAAGAGCGCGGCGCCTCGTTTGAGGTCAGGCAGAGCCTTTGGGGCGACGGGGATCGGATATGCGGCCACCAGCAGCGCTTCCACTTCATGGGCTAGGCGCGCGACCTCTGCGCCATCTGCCTTGCGGGAGACGGCCTCCTGCAGCTTGCTGGCAGCAGCGACTACCGCATCCTTGGATGCGTGCGCTGGAAGGCCGCGAGCCTGGGTCACCGCATTGGCGGTGAAATCCCGCATCTCCGCGTATTCCGGTTCACTGACGACGGCCCCCTTATCGACCGCCCCCCCA
>NZ_QAIM01000463.1:2497-3883 GCF_003061035.1 Acidovorax sp. HMWF018 | reverse complement strand
GTGCGGCCGCGCCGGTGGCCAGCGCCTGGCGGCGCGTGAGCACGCCATGGCGGGCGGGCGCGATGCGGTGCATGTCAAAAGCAGGGGTGGGCTGGGGCACGGTTGTCTCCGGTAGTGGGGTTGGAATCCGGGGCCTGCGGTCTGCGCCGCGTGGGTTGCCCCGGTCGTCAAGGAAAAATCAGGCAATGGCCCCGGTGGCCTGCAGCGCGGTCACTTCATCGGCCGTGTAGCCCAGGCCCTGCAGCAGCTCGGCCGTGTGCTGGCCCAGGCGCGGCGGGTCGCAGCGCACATCGAGCCGCTGGCCGTCCATGCGCAGCGGCATCAGCGTGATCTGCGCGGTCTGCCCGGCACGTTCGCCATCGGGCAGCGTGATGTCGGCGAGGCCCCCCGTGGCTTGCAGGTGCGGGTCGTCAAACAGTTCTTCGGGCCGGCGGATGGGTGCAAACGGCAGGCCGTGGCGTTCGAAGATCGCGGCCAGTTCGTCGGCCGTGTGCTGTGCCAGCCGCTCGCGCAGCACCGGCATCAGCGTGGGGCGGGCGCGCACGCGGTCGTTGTTGGTGGCCAGGCCGGTGTCGGCCTTCAGGTCGGCATAGCCCATGGCGTCGCAGAAGGTCTGCCACTGCGCATCGCTCACGGCGGCCAAAAAGATCTGCCCGCCGTCCTTCACGCTGAACACGTCGTACACGGCCCAGGACGAGATGCGGTCGGGCATGGGCGCGGCCGGTTTGCCGGTGACGGCGTATTGCATCATGTGCTGGCCGACCAGGAACACGTTGTTCTCGAACAGGGCCGAGTCCACCTCCTGCCCGCGCCCGGTGATGCCGCGCTGCATCAGCGCCGCCATCGCACCAATCGCGCCGAACATGCCGCCCATGATGTCGTTCACGCTGCTGCCTGCGCGCAGCGGGTCGCCAGGGCGGCCGGTCATGTAGGCCAGGCCGCCCATCATCTGCACCACTTCGTCCAGCGCCGTGCGGTGCTCGTACGGGCCGGGCAAAAAGCCGGTGTGGTTGACGTAGATGAGGCGCGGGTTGACCTGGCTGAGCGCGGCATAGTCCAGGCCGTATTTGGTCATCACGCCGGGCTTGAAGTTTTGCGCCACCACGTCGGCCGATGCGGCCAGCTTGCGCGCCACCGCCAGGCCCTCGGGGCTGCGCAGGTCGAGCGCGATGCTCTTCTTGTTGCGGTTGAACATGGGGAAGAAGCCCGCGCCCGCGCCCAGCAGGTGGCGGGTGCGGTCGCCGTCCACCGGCTCGACCTTGATGACCTCGGCCCCCAGGTCGGCCAGCACCATGCCGCAGGTGGGGCCCATGACCATATGGGTGAACTCCACCACGCGCAGGCCTTCCAGCGGCAGGCGGGGGGACGAGAGAGGGGCGGATGTGT
>NZ_QAIM01000463.1:1481-2471 GCF_003061035.1 Acidovorax sp. HMWF018 | reverse complement strand
ATGCAGGGTCTCGCCCGCCAGCCATCCGGCCACGCGCTGGCGCAGCGCGAGCAGCGCAGTCACATCGATGCCGGTGGCGATGCCCATGCGCTCCAGCATGAACACGAGGTCTTCGGTGGTGACATTGCCGCTGGCGCCCGGCGCGTGCGGGCAGCCGCCGATGCCCGCCAGGCAGGCATCAAAGCGCGTGATGCCTGCCTGCCAGGCGGCATAGACGTTAGCCAGGCCCATGCCGCGCGTGTCGTGGAAATGCGCGCAGGCCAGGCGGTCGCCCACCAGGGCGCGGGCCTTTTCAAACAGCCGGGCGACCGAGGCCGGGTCAGCAAAACCCACGGTGTCGGCCAGGCTCACGTGG
The DNA here is from genome assembly GCF_003061035.1 of Acidovorax sp. HMWF018. NCBI lineage: Bacteria > Pseudomonadati > Pseudomonadota > Betaproteobacteria > Burkholderiales > Comamonadaceae > Acidovorax > Acidovorax sp. HMWF018. The sequence goes on along the minus strand of NZ_QAIM01000463.1, from coordinate 2,116 downwards.
TCGGCACCTGCGTCCAGCAGCGCCTGCATCAGGCGCAGCACTTCGCTCTCAGCCACCTCGCCCTGCAGGGTGCAGCCAAAGGCCGTGCCGACGCCGCCTTCGATCAGCGTGCGGCGGCCGCTGGCATCGCGCAGCGCGCGGATGCGGGCCACCTCAGCCACCACCTCGTCGGGCGTCTTGCGCAGGTTGGCCAGGCTGTGGGCGTGGCTGGCAGACAAAGGCACCACCATCAGGTCGGCACCACAGTCCAACGCGCGCTCGGCGCCCTTGAAATTGGGCACCAGCACCGAGGCCACCAGGCCGGGCAGCGTTTTGGCGTGGGCCAGCACCTCGGCCGTGTCGGCCAGCTGGGGCAGCAGGCGCGCGGGCACAAAGGAGCCCACCTCGATCTCGCGCTGGCCGGCGGCGTAGGCAGCGTTGATCCATTCGATCTTGTGCGCGGTGGACACCACCGTGGCGATGCTTTGCAGGCCGTCGCGCAGGCCGACTTCGCGGACGATGGCGCGGGCCACCGGGGGCTGCAGGTCGGATGGGATCGGTGAGGTGTGCACGGGATGTCTCTTTCGGGTGGGTCTGGGCAAGATTCTAAAAATTCCCGAATGAATCAGAAAATACATCTCGGAAGCCATAACATT
>NZ_QAIM01000463.1:0-1471 GCF_003061035.1 Acidovorax sp. HMWF018 | reverse complement strand
CATCACAACCCTGGAGGTTTGCCATGCGCGACCTGGACTTGCAGACCCTGCGCCTCTTTGCCGCCGTGTGCGAGCAGCGCAGCATCGCGCGTGTGGCCGAGCAGGAGTCCATCGTGGGCTCGGCCATCAGCAAGCGGTTGGCGCAGCTGGAAGACACGGTGGGCACACCGCTGCTGCTGCGCAAGCGCCGGGGCGTGGTGCCAACGCCTGCCGGCGAGACGCTGCTGGAGCATGCCCGCACCATGCTGGCCAGCGTAGGGCAGATCGAGCGCGACATGGCGGCCTACGCCACTGGCACCCGGGGCCATGTGCGCATGCTGGTCACGGCCTCGGTCATGGCCGAGTCGCTGGCCGACGATGTGGCGGCCTTTCTGCAAGACCCGGCACACCGCAACATCCAGATCAGCCTGGAGGAACGCGTGAGCCCGGACGTGGTGCAAGGCGTGCGCGACGGCAGCGCGTCCATCGGCATCTGCTGGGACGCAGCCGACCTGTCGGGCCTGGAAACCAGCGCCTACCGCAGCGATCACCTGGCTGTGGTGGCACACGAGTCGCACCCCGTGGCCCAGCTGCAGAGCGTGCGGTTTGCCGACGTGCTGGAGCACGAATTCGTCAGCATGCCCGCGCTCAGTGCAGTGCAGGTGCTGCTGGCGCGTGCCGCTGCGGTGGAGGGAAAAATGCTGGCCCACCGCGTGCTGGTGTCCAACTTTGACGCCGCCCTGCGGGTGGTGCGCGCCAACCTCGCCATCAGCGTGGTGCCACGCGAAGTGGCCCAGCCTTTTGCCCAGCTGGCACCGGTGCGCATCGTCCCGCTGAGCGACCCCTGGGCCCAGCGGCGCTTTGCCATCTGCTACCGCAGCGCCCAGTGGCTGCCCCCCGCGGCCCAGTTGCTGGTCGCGCATCTGGCGGGGCTGGGGCGCAGCTGACAGGGGCCGAAAACCGTGGCCCTGTCGCAACAGTTTGATACGCAACATTGTATTTTTCGCCACTAGCGCATGTGTGCTGTGCGTTCTGAGCTACTAAACTTGTAGCAAAATGGGTTCCGCGCTATAGTCTTAGCGCATCAGCGGGCCCGGTTGACGGCCACCCGCACTGAATCCAGATCCAACACTTGCGCGAGGAGAAGCGTCCATGAGCTCCAAAGAAAATGCTTCCATCAACCAGCTTTTCGAGAAACTTGAATGCCGCTATGCGCTGCGCGTGCTGTGGGCCCTGAAGGACGGCCACCCCCAGACGTTCCGCCTGCTGCAGGACAGCGTGGGTGGCATCACCCCCAACACGCTCAACACCCGCATCAAAGAGCTGCGCGAAGCCGGTTTTGTGGACCATGGCAGCGACGGCTACACCGTCACCCCCTCGGGCGCTGACCTGCTCAAGCGCCTGTCGGACGTGCAGGCCTTTGCCACCCGCTGGGTCGCAGGCCGCGCCAAGAAGGCCTGAGCCCTCTCCCCTCCCCCTGCTCGCCCTGCCC
>NZ_QAIM01000462.1:0-17515 GCF_003061035.1 Acidovorax sp. HMWF018 | reverse complement strand
CGGCGGCCACGGTGTGGCGGTCGGCGGGCGCGTGCCGCGCGTCGAGGGCGGTTTGGAGGCGCAGCCCGATCTCGGGTTCGACCCGCGGCTGCACCAGGCGCTCGTGCACCGCGTCGCCCGAGTTCAGCAGCATCCGGTCGGTCAGCGGCCCGATGTTGGGCCGGGCTATGCCCATCTGGCGGCGCATCACTTCCGACGTGTAACCCAGCTTCCACCCGACAACGCGCTCGCCGGCGGCCAGGCGCAGGCCGAGCAGCGCGCGCTGGATGGCGTAGGCGGTGGCGAGGTCGGGCGAGCCGACGGTGGCGTCGGCGTCCAGCGTGCACCCGGCCTGGCGGGCGGCCCAGATCGCTTCGGCAAGTTGGGCCACCGTCTTCATCCCAGCCGCCCTCAGCCGATGGCACCGCCGCCCACGAACAGCACCTGACCGGTGATGTACGAGGCCTCGGGCGCGCCCAGGAAGCCGATGGCCGCGGCGATCTCTTCTGGTGTGCCCAGGCGGTTCATCGGCGTGTCGCGCAGCGACTGGGTGTAGATGGCTTTCATCCAGCCGGTCTCGGCCTCGCTCAGCGGCTGCGGGTTGCGCGGCACGATGCGCTGGCCGTTGTCGATGGCACCGGGTGAGACGCAGTTGACGCGCACGCCGAATTCGGCGAGTTCCATCGCCATGGCCACCGTCATCGCGTGCACGCCGCCCTTGGCCGCGGCGTTGGGCACGCGGTAGATGCCGCGGGTGGCGATGGAGCCGACGTTGACGATGGCGCCATCGCCCTGGCGCTTCATCAGCGCCGCCATTTCGCGGCAGCACCACAGCGTGGGCCAGAGCGAGCGGTTGATCTCGCGCTGCATCTCGTCGGGCGTGTATTCCCAGAACCGCTTGGCCCAGATGGCGCCGCCCACGTTGTGCACCGACACGTCGATGCGGCCGTGGGCCTGCAGGGCCGCCTGCACCACGGCCTGCGCGGCTTCGTGCTGCTCCAGGTCGGCGGCCACCAGCAGGCCCTCGCCGCCTGCAGCGGTGATCTGGTCGCGCACCGCCTCGCAGGGGCCGGCGGCGCGGTCCACCAGCACCACGCGCGCGCCCTCGGCCGCCATGCGCAGCGCGCAGGCCCGGCCGATGCCCTGCGCGGCGCCGGTCACGACGACCACGCGCCCCTGGTAGCGCTGGGCGGCGATTCCGGTCCTGGTCAGCGGCCGAGGTCTTTGGCGCTGACGCCCGCGATGCCCCAGTTCTCCTTGGGCATTTCGTGGATCCAGACGCGGATGGTTTCCTTCTTCGCGTCGATGGCCTCGTGCAGCGCCTGGGTGACCTTCTCGATCACGGCCTTCTTCTGCTCGGGCGTGCGGCCTTCGAGGATGTAGATCTGTGCGAACGGCATGGTGGTGGTCTCTCGGGGTCAGTTGGCTTTGATGTCCAGCTTGCGGATCAGGGAACCCCAGCGGTTGTTCTCGGCCTTGATGAAGGCGCCGAACTCCTGGGGCGTGGTGACGCGCAGGTTGCCGGAGATGTTGTCGAACGCGGCCTGGGCCTCGGCGGTCTTGGCGCCCTTGGCCCAGGCGTCGTGCAGCTTCTGCACGACGGCGGCCGGGGTGGCGGCGGGGGCGACCAGGCCGAACCAGGTCTCCACCGCGAAGCCGGGGTAACCGGACTCGGCCACGGTCGGCACGTCCGGCAGGGCCTTGGCGCGCGTGGGCGAGGTGACGGCCAGCGCCTTGAGCTTGCCGCTGCGGATGTGCTGCAAGGTGGTGGCCAGCGAGCTTTCCATGCTCATGATCACCGTGCCCGAGAGCAGGTCCGGCACGATCTGGCTGGAGCCCTTGTAGGGGATGTTGGTGAGTTCGATGTCGGCCACCGACTGCAGCAGCTCGGCCGCCAGGTGGTTGCTGGTGCCGATGCCGGACGTGGCGTAGCCGAGCTTGCCCGGGTTGGCCTTGGCGTAGGCGACCAAGCCCTTGAGGTCGGCGAACGGTGCGCTCGGGTGCACGACGATCACGCAGGGCGTGGTGCCCACCAGCGAGATCGGGGCGAAGTCCTTTTCCACCTGGAACGGCAGCTTGTCGTAGAGGTAGGGCGCGATGGCCAGGCTGCTGATGGCCGACAGTCCGATGGTGTAGCCGTCCGGCGCGGCCTTGGCCACCGCGTCGGTGCCGATATTGCCGCCGGCGCCGGCCTTGTTCTCGACCACGAAGGACTGGCCCAGCGCGTCGCCCATGGCCTTGGCGGCGGTGCGGCCCATGATGTCGGTGGGTCCACCCGGCGGGAAGGGCACGATGAGCTTGACGGGACGGGCGGGGTAGGCGTCCTGCGACCAACCAGCGGCGGGTGCCAGGGCCAGGCCGGCCCCCACGGAGGCGATGAAAACTCTGCGTTGCATAGGGTGCGTTCCTCAGGCCGCTTTTTTCTGTTGGCGGGCATCGCGCTCGCGGGCCATGGTCATGGCGGTGTCTTCGATCATGTCTTCTTGGCCACCGACCATCTTCTTGCGGCCCAGTTCGACCAGGATGTCGCGCGCCGACAGGCCGTACTTGACGGCGGCGCGTTTGGCGAACAGCAGGAAGCTGCCGTACACGCCGGCATAGCCCAGCGTGAGCGCGTCGCGGTCGATGCGGATCGGGAAGTCCATGATGGGCGTGACCAGGTCTTCGGCCACGTCCTGGATCTTCCAGACGTCCACACCGGTCTGCACGTCCATGCGGTCGAGCACGGCGACCAGCACTTCCATCGGCGTGTTGCCTGCGCCCGCGCCCAGGCCGGCGGCGGCAGCGTCGATGCGGGTGGCGCCACATTCAATGGCGGCGACCGAGTTGGCCACGCCCATGGCCAGGTTGTGGTGGCCGTGGAAGCCCAGCTCGGTCTCGGGCTTGAGCGCGTCGCGCACGGCCTGCAGGCGGGCCTTCACGTCGGCGGGCAGCATGTAGCCGGCCGAGTCGGTGATGTAGATGCAGTTGGCGCCGTAGCCCTCCATCAGCTTGGCCTGTTTCACCAGGCCTTCGGGGCTGTTCATGTGGGCCATCATCAGGAAGCCCACGGTGTCCATGTCGAGCTTTCGGGCGTAGGTGATGTGCTGTTCGCTCACGTCGGCTTCGGTGCAGTGCGTGGCCACGCGGATGGTGTGCACGCCCAGGCCGTGCGCCATCTTCAGGTGGTCGACGGTGCCGATGCCGGGCAGCAGCAGGGCCGAGACCTTGGCCTGCTTCATCAGCGGGATCACGGTGCCCAGGTACTCCTCGTCGGAGTGGGCCGGGAAGCCGTAGTTGACGCTGGAGCCGCCCAGGCCGTCGCCGTGGGTGACCTCGATCAGCGGCACGCCGGCGGCGTCGAGGCCGCAGGCGATGCTCTTCATCTGGTCGAGCGTCATCAGGTGGCGCTTGGGGTGCATCCCGTCGCGCAGGGTCATGTCGTGCAGGGTGATTTTTTGCTGGCTCATGGGGTGCTCCGGATCAGGCGGCGATGGGTTCGAGCACGAGCTCGCCCTTCAGGATTTCTTCGGCAAACATCTCGGCGGTGCGCGCGGCGGCGGCGGTCATGATGTCCAGGTTGCCGGCGTACTTGGGCAGGTAGTCGCCCAGGCCCTCGACCTCCATGAAGACGGAGACGCGGTTGCCGTCGAAGACGGGGCCGTTGACCAGCTTGTAGCCCGGCACGTACTTCTGCACTTCCTTGATCATGTCGTGCACCGACTTCGTGATCGCGGCCTCGTCGGGCGTGCCTTCGACCAGGCAGTGCACCGTGTCGCGCATGATCAGCGGCGGCTCGGCCGGGTTGATCACGATGATGGCCTTGCCCTTCTTGGCGCCGCCCACCTTCTCGACCGCGCCGGCCGTGGTGCGGGTGAACTCGTCGATGTTCTTGCGCGTGCCGGGACCGACCGATTTGCTGGACACGGTGGCGACGATCTCGCCGTAGCTCACCGGCTGCACGCGGCTGACCGCGTAGACCATGGGGATGGTGGCCTGGCCGCCGCAGGTGACCATGTTCACATTCATCTCGCGCTGGCCGACGTGCTGCTTGAGGTTGACCGGCGGCACGCAGTAGGGGCCGATGGCGGCGGGCGTGAGGTCGATCATCATCGCGCCCTGTTCGTTGACCTTGCGCGAGTTCTCGGCGTGCACGTAGGCGCTGGTGGCGTCGAACACGATCTGCACGCCGTCGGCCTTCATGTGCGGAATCAGGCCGTCCACACCCTCGGCGGTGGTCTTGATGCCCATCTCCTTGGCGCGCTTGAGGCCGTCGGAGTTGGGATCGATGCCCACCATCCACACGGGTTCGAGCACGGGGCTGCGCTGCAGCTTGGCCAGCAGGTCGGTGCCGATGTTGCCGGGCCCGATGAGGGCGCACTTGATTTTTTTGGTCATGGGTTGACTCCTGGGGGAAAAAGAAAAAAGGTTCAGGTGAGCGTGCGCACCACGCCACCGTCCACCCGCAGCGCGGCGCCGGTGGTGGCGCTGGCCTGCGGGCTGCAGATGTAGGCCACCATGGCCGCCACCTCGTCGGGGCGGATGAAGCGGCGCAGCAGCGAGGTGGGCCGCGCTTCCCGGAAGAAGCGGGCCGCGGCTTCGTCGAAGCTCAGGCCCTGCTGTGTGGCGAGCGTGTCGAAGAAAGCGCGTGCGCCTTCGGTCAGCGTGGGGCCGGGCAGCACGCTGTTGACCGTGACGGCGGTGCCGGCACAGCACTCGGCCAGGCCTCGCGCCACGGACAGCTGGGCCGACTTGCTCATGCCGTAGTGCACCATTTCGGCCGGCGGACAGATGCCCGACTCGCTGGAGATGAAGACGATGCGGCCGCGGTTGCGCTCCAGCATGCCCGGCAAGGCGGCGCGTGAAAGTCGCACGCCGCTCATCACGTTGACCTCGAACAGGTGCTGCCAGTCGGCGTCGGCGATCTGCTCGAAGGGCTTGGGCTCGAAGATGCCGAGGTTGTTGACCAGGATGTCCACATCGGCCAGCCGGGTCGCCACCTGCTCGCAGCCGGCGGCGGTGCCCAGGTCGGCGGCGATGCCGGACACCTCGGCCTGCGGGTGCTGTTGGCGCAGGGTCTGCAGTGCGCGCTGCACCGACGCCTCGCCGCGGCCGTTGAGCACCACATGGGCGCCGTCGGCCAGCAGGGCCTGGGCGATGGCCAGGCCGATGCCGGCGGTCGAGCCCGAGACGAAGGCGGTCTGCCCCGCCAGGGGGCGTGGTGCCGGGCTCATGGGCGCCCTCCTGCGGGCGGACGGGCGTGCAGCCAGCCTGCCAGCCAGCGGGTCAGGCGCGGCGCCACCACCCAGGTCATGAGGACCACCACCAGCACGGTGATGACCATGGTGCGCGGCACCAGCGGCCAGTCGGCCAGCAGCGGCGCCACGGTGAGGAACAGCAGCAGCACGGTCGGGAAGATGCCCAGCCAGGTCACGATCGCCACCTTCCAGCGCGGCGGCGGCGCCTTGGTGGTGCTGCCCGCCGGCGCGAACCAGTAGTCCAGCCCGCTGACCCGGCGCATCTCCTGCGCACCTACGGTGTGGGGTGCGACTTGCGCGAGCCAGCGGGCCCGCTCGGGCGAGTCCTGCCAGGCGGCCAGGTGCGCCTCGTTGTCGAAGGCGAAGACCACGTGGTAGAGCAGGGGCTCGTCGCCGCCGCCGGCCTCGCCGGGGCGCACCAGCTGGCCGCCCAGGTGGCCGGGGAAGTGGGTCGCCGCCTCGATCATGCCGGCCATGGCCGCCTCGAAGCCGGCCACGCCTTGGGGTGCGACCCGGCGCGTGACCAGCACGGTCACGGCGCGCGACGGGGTGGCGGGTGCGTTCATGGGTGCAGGCGGCTCAGGGCGGCGCTCAGACGAATCGCATGCCGACCGTGCCCAGGTCCTGGAAGCGCACGTTCACGCTGTCGCCGGCCTGCACCGCAATGGCTTCGGTCACGCCGCCGGTCATGATGAAGCTGCCCGCCGGGATCTCCTGACCGCGCGCGCCCAGGTGGTTGGCCAGGGCGGCGATGGCGGCGGCCGGGTGGCCCATCACGGCGGCGCCGGCGGCCATGGCCACGATCTGGCCGTTCTTCTCCAGCACCACGCCCAGCGTGCGCAGGTCCAGCTCTTCCACCCGGCGGGCACGGCCGCCGATCACGAAGCGCGAGGCCGAGGTGTTGTCGGCGATCACGCTCTTGAGGTCGAACTTGAAGTCGCGGTAGCGGCTGTCGATGATCTCCACGCCGGGGATCACGAAGTCGATCGCGGCCATCACGGCGCCGACATGGCAGCCCGGGCCCTTGAGCGGCGCCTTGGTGACGACGCAGATCTCGGCCTCGACCTTGGGGTGGATGAGTTCGGAGGTCTTGATGTCGCTGCCTTCGGCGCAGGCCATGTAGTCGCTGACGAAGCCGAAGACCGGTGTGTCCACGCCCATCTGCTTCATCTTGGCGTAGGAGGTCAGGCCGCACTTGAGGCCCACAGTCTTGTGGCCGCGTCCTTCCTTGCGCGCGCGGATCAGGTCCTGGATCGCGTAGGCGTCGTCCCAGTCCATGTCCGGATGGTCGTCGGTGATCTTGGTGACGTCGTGCGCCTTCAGCTCGGCGTTTTCCAGGTGCTCGGCCAGTTGGGCGAGGGTGTTCTTGTCGAGTTTCATGTGGTTGTTTCCTTCCCGCTCAGGCGACGAAACGCACAGACGTGCCGCCCAGGCCGCCGACGCTGCAATACAGGCTGTCGCCCGCGACCACCGGCACCAGCGGCGACTGCGAGCCCGAGAGGATGATGTCGCCGGCCTTCAGGCCGATGCCCAGGCGGCCGAGCGTGTTGGCCAGCCAGGCCACCGCGTTGACCGGCGAGCCCTGCACCGATGCGCCGCAGGACGTGCTGATGATTTCGCCGTTCTTCTCCAGCACCATGCCGGCCAGCGCGAGGTCGAGGTCGCGCGGGCTCTTGCGCAGGCCGCCGAGCGTGAGCACGCCGCAGGAGGCGTTGTCGGCCACGGTGTCCTGGATCTTGATCTTCCAGTCCTTGATGCGCGAGTCGACGATCTCGAAGCACGGCATCACGCAGTCGGTGGCGCGCAGCACGTCGGCCGCGGTGACGCCGGGGCCTTCGAGGTCGCGCGCCAGGATGAAGGCGACCTCGGCCTCGGCCTTGGGCGCGATCATGGTTCCCACCGGGATGGGCTGGCCTTCGTTGTAGACCATGCCCGAGAGCAGGTGGCCGAAGTCGGGCTGGTTGACCTTGAGCATGTCCATCACGACCTTGCTGGTCACGCCGATTTTCTTGCCCACTACGCGCTCGCCCGCGTCCAGGCGGCGTTGGATCATGCGCAGCTGGATCTGGTAGGCGTCCTCGATGGTGATGTCCGCTTCGCGGTCGGTCAGCGGAGCGACGGGTTGGCGGTCGAGCAGCGACTGGTAGAGCTCGTCGCCGTACTGCTGGATCTTGGAGTTGTCCATGGTGTTCTGTGTGGGAAAAGAGGTCAGGCGGACGCGGCGCTCTGCGCGTCGGCTTCGGCGAGGAAGTTCGACACCAGCTGGACGAAGCGCGCGGCGTGTTCGATCTGTGTCCAGTGGCCGCAGTGGCCGAACACGTGCAGCTGGCTGTTGGGAATCCACTGGCTCAGCGTCAGCGAGGTCTGCAGCGGAATCACCTGGTCCTCGCGGCCGTGCACGATGAGCGTCTCGTGCGGCAGCGCGCGAATCGCGGCCTCGGGGCTGGCCATGGCGTCGACCCAGCGCTGGCGCGGGGCGGGGAACATGGCCGAAAACGATTCCTGGAAGCCGGGGCGGACGCTGGCCTGGTAGCGCAGTTCGGCCAGCTCGTCGGTGATCAGGCCCCGGTTGTGTGCGAACACGTCCATGATGCGCTTCATGTTGTCCAGCGAAGCCTCGTAGCCCCAGACCGCGTCCAGGCCCGGCGTGATCGGGAAGGGCACGCCGACCGAGCCCATGAGCACCAGACGGCGCACGCGCTGCGGCGCGCGGATCGCCAGCGCCAGCGAGAGCGCACCGCCAAAGCTGTTGCCGACCACGTCGGCTTTCTCGACGCCCATCGCGTCCATGACATCCAGCGCCTGCTGGACCCAGGTGTCCATGTTGTAGGTGATGCCCGCCGGGCGGTCGGTGTAGCCGAAACCGACCATGTCGGGCGCGATCACGCGGCGGTCCTTTGCGATGACGGGCATCGCGAGGCGCCAGTTGGCCCAGGCACTCACGCCGGGGCCGGAGCCGTGGATGAACAGCACCGGAGGCTGTCCCGGCTTGGAGCTGCCGAGGTCGTGCACGTTGGTGTTGAAGCTGCCTGTGCGAACGCTCAGCGCAATTTCAGGGTTGTGTGGGGCATTCATGTGTCTTGTCCTTGAGGTCTTTGCGTTGAAGGGGCGGCGAGTGGGCCGTTCGTCCAGGGCCGCGCAGCGGCGCAGGGGGGGAGATCACAGCTTCACCATCACGTTGCGGAGCTCGGTATAGAACTCCAGGGAGTGCACGCCGCCTTCGCGGCCGATGCCCGAGGCCTTGCTGCCGCCGAAGGCGGTGCGCAGGTCGCGCAGGAACCAGCTGTTGATCCAGCACAGGCCGACTTCGATGGCCGCGGCCATGCGGTGGGCCTTTCCCAGATCCTGCGTCCACACGGTGGTGGCCAGGCCGTAGTCGGTGGCGTTGGCCAGGGCAATCGCTTCCTCTTCGGTGTCGAAGGGCGCGATGTGGCAGCAGGGGCCGAAGATTTCTTCGCGGATCACGCTGGCGCTTTCGGGCAGGCCGGTCCAGATGGTCGGTTGGACGAAGTGGCCGTTGGCGTACTCGCCCGTCATGGCCGGTTCGCCGCCGCCGGTGATCACGGTCGCACCCTCGGCTTTGGCTTTGGCGTAGTAGCCCATGACCTTCTGCTTGTGCTCCGCCGAGATCAGCGGGCCGATGCCCACGCCCGGCATGTCGGGGCCGCCGATCTTCAGGCCTTCGGCCTTGGCTTTCAGTGCCGCGACGAACTTGTCGAAGATCGGGCGCTGCACGTACACGCGCTCGGTGCCCAGGCAGACCTGGCCGCAGTTCTCGAAGGCGCTGCGGGTGATGCCGGCGATGGCCTTGTCGAAGTCGGCGTCGGCGAACACGATGCCGGCGTTCTTGCCGCCGAGTTCGAACGACACCGGGCGCACACCCTTGGCGGCGGCGGCCATGATGGCTTCACCCGTGCGGGTCTCGCCGGTGAAGGTGATGCCGTTGACACCCGGGTGCTTGGTGATGAATTCGCCGGCCGAGCCGGGGCCGAAGCCGTGCAGCACCTGGTACACGCCCTTGGGCACGCCGACCGCGTTCATCACCTCGCCCAGCAGGGTCGCGGTGGCGGGGGTTTCCTCCGAGGGTTTGACGATGACGGTGTTGCCGCAGGCCAGGGCCGGGCCGACCTTCCAGGTCATCAGCAGCAGCGGCAGGTTCCAGGGGCAGATCACGCCGACCACGCCCAGGGGCGTGCGCAGACCGTAGCTGATGGCCGTGCCGCCGTCGGGCGTGGTCATCTGGAAGCTCTCGGTCGGAACGTTCTTGACGATGTCCGCGAAGATCTTGAAGTTGGCCGCGCCGCGCGGGATGTCGATGTGCGAGGCCAGCGAACGCGGCTTGCCGGTGTCGGCCAGTTCGGCCGCCAGGAAGTCGTCGAAGCGGCGGTTGATCTCGTCGGCCACCGCGTGCAGCAGCTCGGCGCGCTTGACCACGCTCATCGTGCCCCACTCGCCCTTGAGCGCGGCACGGCCCGCGGCCACGGCGGCGTCGACCTCGGCCTGGCCGGCCTCGTGCACCTTGCCGACCACTTCATTGGTGGCCGGGTTGCGGTTGTCGAAGGTCTTGGCGGTGGCGACGAATTCGCCGTTGATGAAGTTCAGGAACTGTTTCATGGTGCGTGAGTGAGATGAAAAATCAGTCGAGGCCCAGGGCTTTCAGGCCGGCGCGGGCGCAGGCCTCGTCCTGCTCGGCCGAGCCGCCGGAAACACCTATACCGCCAATGCGCTGGCCGTCGGTCACGACCGGCAGGCCGCCGCCGAACAGCACCAGGCGCTGGCGCTGGTTCAGGCCAATGCGCAGCAGCTCGTCGTCACCGATGACGCCGCCCCATTGCGAGGTGGGAAAGCCGAAGCTCGCGGCGGTGTAGGCCTTGTCGATCGCGATGTCGATCGAATGCAGGAAGGCATTGGGCATGCGCAGAAAAGCGGCCAGCGTGCCCGAGGCATCGGTCACGGCCACATTGATGCGAATGCCCAATGCCTCCGCGTGCGCCACCGCCGCCTGGCAGGCCATCGAAGCCGCCGACGCGGTGATGACGGAAGAGGGAACAGAGAGAGCGGATGTCATAAGAAGAAGCGGCGAGAGAAAGGTGACTCCGGTTCGAGGGGCACCGAGGAACCGGCTCCGCCGGGCCTCAGGTGCCGTCCCCCCTCCGAGCGCCGAAGGCGCGCCAGAGAGGGGGGAAGCCGCGTCAGCGGCGCAGGGGGTAGATCACGTGTACACCTCGGTGAAAGACGGCACCAGATTGCCCGTGTGATAGAAAATCCCGCTGCCTATCTGGTCTTCGGTCCAGGTTGTCACCGGCCGGTCGCGCTGGGCCAGGTAGCCCAGGCCGGCGAAGGTCTCATTGCGGTTGCCGCTGGGATCGAAGAAGTAGATGGTTTCGCCGCGCGTGATGCCGTGGCGGGTGGGGGCCACGTCGATGCGCGTCTTGGTCTTGGCCATCACGTCGGCGGACTTGAGCACGTCGTGCCACGAGTCCAGGAAGAAGGCGATGTGGTGCAGGCCGCTGCGCGGGCCGCCCACGAAGGCGATGTCGTGCGGCGTGGTGGTGCGGGCCATCCAGGTGGCCGCCTGCATGTTGCCTTCGGGTCCGACCAGCACCTGCTCGGTCAGGAAGAAGTCCAGTGCCTCGGTCATGAAGCGGGTGTTGTCGGCCACGGTGTTGATGCCGGCCTCGGGATTCATCTCGCACATCAGCAGGCAGTGGTCCAGCCAGTGAGCGCCTGCGCCCTTGAGGCCGTCGGGCCAAGGGTCGGGGTTGGTGCTGCCCACGTCGGTGCCGACAAACTCCTTGCTGGCATAGAGGCGCATTTCGTGCCCGCTGGGCAGCTTGAACTGCAGCATGCGGCCGGTCGAGGGCAGGGTGCCTTCGTCGAGCATGGTGGTCTTCACGCCCCAGGCCTCGATCTTCTGCTGAAGCGCTTCAAGGTCGGCTTCCTTTTCGACCTTGTAGGCCAGGTGGTTCATGCCGGCCTGGTCCGATGGGGTCAGGATGACCGAGTACTTGTCCCACTCGTCCCAGCACTTGAGGTAGACGTTGCCCGCCTTGTCCTTCATGGTGGTCTTCATGCCCAGCACGTTCTCGTAGTGCCGGACGGCCGCGTCGATGTCCATCACTTTCAGGCTGGCGTGCCCGATGCGCATCACACCCATGTTTTGTCTCCTTGTGGTTGGTTACTGCTGCTGAATTGAAGGGCCGGCAGTCGCAGACTCTGCGCGCCCCTTGGAAAACGGTTTTCTCAACTTGCCGGCCACTTCGACGTTCACCGGCGTCTGGGGCGCCACGCGGCAGGCCAGCGTGTAGCCATTGTTCTCTTCGTCGAGCGTCACGTGTGCACGGCTGATCGGCCCCAGGGCCTTGATCTGTCCCTCGACGATGCGGACCTTGCAGACCCCGCAGCCGCCGTTGACGCAACCCACCGGGATGCCCTTGCGGCCGAGCCGGACCATGCCCGTCAGCAGGCTTTCGTTGCCGGCACAGAGATAGGTCTCGTCCGTCTGGGCGACGTGCACGGCGAACTTGGGGCGGGAATCAAACAGGGACATGTCTCAGTTCTTCTTCAACGCAGCAGCTTCAGCTGCCAAAGATAGGGCGGAGCGGTCATACCGTCCAATACCGAATTTTTGCGACCCTATACTGGTGAGGTATTGCGAACCGAACCAGGAGGCCCCATGGATCTCAAAGACATGCGCCAGTTTCTGGCGGTCGCCGAAGAGCGCAACTTCACCCGCGCGGCCGAGCGCCTGCACATGGCGCAGCCGCCGCTGTCGCGCCAGATCAAGGCGCTGGAAGACGAGATGGGTGCGCCGCTGTTCCTGCGCACGCCGGCCGGTGTGGAGCTGACCGAGGCGGGCCAGGCGCTGCTGGACGAGGTGCCCAACCTGCTGCACCTGGCGCAGCGCGCGGCCGAGCGCACGCGGCGCGCGGCGCAGGGGCTGACCGGACAGCTCGACGTGGGCATCTACGGCTCGGGCGTGCTGGACGTCATTCCCCGTGTGCTCGCGAAGTTCCACGCGCAGCGGCCCGAGGTGCGCATCGCGCTGCACAACCTCACCAAGTCCGAGCAGCTGCAGGCGCTGCGCGAACGGCGCATCAGCGTGGGCTTCAACCGACTGGTCCCGCCCGAGCCGGACCTGGTGGTCGAGTCGGTGCTGCGCGAGCCGCTGCTGGTGGCGATGCACGAAGCGCACCCGCTGGCGCAGCGCAGGCAGGTCGGGATGGCCGACCTCGACGGGCTGCCCATGATCCTCTACCCCAACGAGGCCATCCACGGGCTGGCGCAGGAAGTGGCCGAGGCCTTCCGTCAGGAAGGCGTGCGGCTGGCGGTCGAGCAGGACGTCGAGGACGTGGTGACGGCCGTGGCCCTGGTGGCCAGTGGCTTCGGGCTGACCATCGCCACCCGGTCGGCCGCCAGCCTGCGCCTGCCGGGCGTGGTGTTCGTGCCCTTGCGCAGCCGCCACCTCAAGGACCTGGAGTTGAGCTGCCTCTACCGGCGCGGCGATCCGTCGCCGGTGCTGGCCATGTTCCTGGAGGTGGTGCGTGCGCATGGGAAGAGCGAAACGAAGGGCGGCAACGGCCTCAGACCTGCCTGAACAGCGGGCTGCGGGCAGCCTGCGCGTCGGCCGCCGAGAGGAACTTCTCGGTGTAGATGTCGCGCTCGAACAGGCGGCCCTGCATCAGGGTGGAGATGCAGGCCTCGATCATGGGCGGCGGCCCGCACAGGTAGGCCTTCTGGCCCGCAAAGCTGCCGCCGAAATGCGCCTTGGCCGCTTCGTGCACGAAGCCGCGGAAGCCGTCCCAGTCCGAGCCCTCGGGCTCGTGCGAGAGCGCCGGCACGTACGTGAAGTTGGCGTGCTGTTCGGCGAGCGCGCGGAACTCGGCGTCGTAGTACAGCTCCTCGTGCGAACGCTGTCCGTAGACCAGGGTGATGGGCAGCGTGCAGCCGCGCGAGAGCAGGTCCACGATCATCGAGCGCGGGCTTGACAGCCCCGAGCCGCCGGCCATGAACAGCATCGGCTGGCGCGCCGACTCGCGCACGAAGAAACGGCCGTAGGGGCCGGCCACGCGCAGGCGGTCGCCGGCCTTGAGCTGCTCGTGCAGCCAGGTGGTGCCGGCGCCGCCGGGCAGCTTGCGCACGTTGAGCTCGATGCCCTTCGTGGCGGCCACGTCGGCGGGGTGATTGGCGATCGAGAAGGCGCGGCTGCCCACACCCGGGATCTCCACCTGCACGTACTGCCCCGCCTGGAAGTCGATGGCCTTGTCCAGCTGCAGGTGGATCGCTTTGATGGTGGGCGTGAGGTCCTCGACGCGGCTGACCGTGGCCGCGAAATCGCGCACCGGGATCACGCGCGCATCGGGTTCCTCGTCGATGTCGGCCTCGATGGTGGTGTCGGCCTGCAGCGTGGCGCAGCAGGCCAGGGTCTTGCCGTCGTCGCGCTCGAAGTCCATCAGCGCGAACGGGTTGGCCGCGCCGTGGTCCACCTCGCCATCGCAGACCTGCACCTTGCAGGTGCCGCAGAGGCCGTGGCCGCAGGCGTGCGGCAGGTAGAGACCCTGCCGCAGCACCGCGTCCAGCACCGTCTGGCCTTCTTCGACCTCGATGGTCGCGCCCAGCGGCTCGATCGTCAGTTGGTAGCTCATGGCCGGATCAGCTGAACGAACCTTTGATCCCTGTGAGCCCAGGGGTTCTGAAGCGGATCGCGTCCTTGTGCACCAGGCCGTTCTCGGCCAGCGACTTGGCCGGGTCGGGCGTCCAGGGCTGGCCGTTCTTCTTCCACTCGACCTGGGCCCAGTCGATCTTGGCGAAGTCCGGGTGGTAGCCGTAGATGCCGGGCAGCACCGCGGCCGACAGCGCGCCGAACGGGGTGTCCGGCGGCAGCGGCAGGCAGACGGGGGCGCAGAACATCAGGTGGTCTTCCCAGCCGATGTAGAGCAGCGGGGCGGGGAAGTTCTCGCGCACATCCCTGGGCGTGAACTCGTAGGGGGCGATGGCGACGACGCTCATTTCGTGTCTCCTTTCCACATCGCAAAGTTCTTCTGGTCTTCCGAACCTTCGAAGTCGAAGTTATCGCGGCCGACTTCCATCTCGTAGTACTTGAGCACGGCCATCAGCGGGTCGAAGCCCTCGGCGGTCGGGTCGGTGCCTTCGGGGAAGCAGTGGCCCTGGTAGATCTGGTGCACCGGCAGCCAGCTCTGCACGTACTTCTCGGGCTCGTGGTCGAAGATGCTCTTGCAGTGGTCGCTGCAGAAGTGGTACTTGTAGGCCTTGTAGTCGCTGTCGCGGTAGCAGATCTTGCTGGGGTCACCCTCTTCGGTGAACAGCATCGGGATCTGGCAGGTGGTGCACAGCATCGGCAGCGTCATGTTGTAGAAGCGCTTGCCTTCGGCGGCCTGGTCGCGCCAGAACTCCCAGCGCGGGCGGTAGTACTTGTCGAAGGTCTCGGGGTACTTCTCGCTCAGCCAGGCCAGTTCGTCTTCCTTGGGCACCCAGGTGTGGAACGGGGCGGCGCCGTTGTAGTTGTAGAAGGTGGCCCAGGCCTGGTGGCTGATGTGGTCCTTGCCTTCGCAGGCCTGCTTCCAGCCGGCCGGCTCGCGGATGCCGTAGCGCGCCAGGTCCTTGAACAGGGCGCCGCCGTTTTCTTCGGCGTACATCTCCCAGGCTTCCTTCCAGCTCATCACGCGCTTGGGCAGCATGTAGTCCTGCATCATCGCGACCAGGGTCAGCAGGCGGTAGCCGCGCCAGAACCACTTGTCGATCCAGCGCTGCACGATGGGCACGTTGTCCGGGTCCTGCTCCAGCAGGAACTTGATGCACTCGATGCCCAGCGTCATGTGGCGGCTCTCGTCGCTCTGCGCGCTGAAGCCGAAGGTCACGGTGGACATGTCGCCGTTGTGCGCCGCGCCGCTCATGAAGGGCACGAACAGCAGGTTGGTCAGCACGTACTCGAAGCTGAAGCTGACGGCTGTGAGGAACTCGAACGGACCACCGGTGCAGGCGTCTTCGAAGAAGGACTTCGGCACCGACAGGTACCACACGCGGTCGTACCAGTGGTTCGAGTGGTGAATGCCGTTGAAGTACTTGTTGTAGTGGCTGATCGCGTGCGTCTCGGTCTGGTAGTGGCGCAGCTCGTCGATGGACTGCATCTGCGCCGCGACGCGGGCGCCTTCGCCGGTGAACTGGCGGCCCACATGGGCGAAGCCGCGGTGCGCGTAGTACTCCAGCGGCGTCACGCCCTGGATGAACAGCTTGAGCGCGTTGACGTAGCGCGCGTCGGTCACGCCGAGCTGGCCGTTGTTCTGCGCGAAGGCCTCGATGACGGCGTAGAGCTTCTTCTCCTTCTCGCCCTGGTACTTCCAGTACGCGTCCATCGTCAGGCGGAACGGGTCCTGCCACTTGTCCCAGTCGTGGATCTTGATGCCCTCGTACTTGTCGTACGGGAACACCTTGTCCATCGGCTGGTAGCTGGTCTCCCAGCCCAGGCCGCGGGTCATGGCGGCGTAGCGTTCTTTCAGGCCGAGCTTCTTGCTGGCAACACGGGTGTCCATGCGTTGTCTCCTTCTGCGTTGTGTTCAGTGCTTCCAGCTCAGCGTGAGCTGGTCGTCGTCCTCGTCGATGTAGCCCGAGAGGGTGACGAGGTTGACGTGGATGGCTTGCAGGTCGTAGGGCCGCCCGGTGAGGCCCTCGATGGTTTCGCGGCGGATGGTCAGGCTGCCGGGCGCGTTGATCTTGACCAGGCCGGTCGGGTGGGTCAGCACCGCGTTCGGGTTGTCGGCCACGATGGCGTCGATCACCGGACGGGACTCTTCGTTGTGTTGGAAGGCGATGAATACGTCGGACATGTTGTGGTCTCCTGTTCAGGCCTGGTCAGGCGGTGACGCCGGTCTTGGCCAGGCGCGCCTGCAGCTGCACGCGGGCGTCGCTCAACACGGTTTCTCCGGTCTCGCCCAGGGCCAGGCGGGCGATGGGCGAGAGGGCGGCCTGGGCGCGGTCCATCCAGTGGCCGGCCCAGCCGCGCAGCAGGGCTTTGTTGGCGTCCGATTCGGCGCCCGCGGCCTTGATGACGGCGTCGATCCAGCGCGCGGTTTCGTCGTGCCACTCGGGCATGAAGCTGGTCAGCATTGCGACCGCGGTGCCGCCCTGCAGGGCGACGTGGTCGTCCACGAAGCCACCGTAGATCAGCGGGTACAGCAGGCCGTCGAGCGCGAAGTTCTGCGCCACGAACAGCTCGAACGGGTCGCTGACCACGAAGCTGTCCTCGACCAGCCGGCGCAGGCCCTGCCACTCGGGGGCGTCCAGCCAGGCCTGCTTGCCGTCTTCCAGCGACTGCGGCTCGCCCAGCACCAGGCCCAGGCGGGTCAGGTACTGCGCCACACCCAGGTTGTCCATCGCGTGGAACATGGCCGGCGCGGTGAAGGCGGTGCCGTAGCCGTAGGCGCAGATGGACGCGTTGTTCATGTTGGCACCCCAGGCCGCGTGGCGCAGCGGCATCAGCACGCTCAGGGCCTTCTCGCGCACGGCGTCGGGCATCATGCCGACCATGCCGCGCTGCTCGACGAACTGGAAGTTGGCCTCCATCGCGTCCTGCTGCTTGGCGCGGGCCATGGTCCAGGTGGCGTAATAGAACTGGCGCGGGTCCTTGAGCACGTACCAGTCGGCCAGCACGATCTTGCTGCGGCTGGCGTCGAAGAGTTCGTGGCCCGGGTCCCAGGTCGGCCGGTAGTGGAAGTTGACCATCGGCTGGGCGCCGAAAGTGGCCTCCTGGTAGCGGCTGGCGGTTTTGTCGCCGCCGATGTATTTCGCCACGTGGGCGTAGGTCTGGCGCAGCGGCGTGATCTCCCGCGCCTGCAGGTCGATGTTCATCGGTGCTTGTCTCCGTTGGAATGGTTGTTGAACGGCTCTCGGGAACTCAGGTGTCCAGACGCTGCACCCGGTTGTTGGCGCAGAAGGCCTCGAAGGCCGAGGCCGGCAGCATCAGCTCCACCGCCAGCTCCGGCCAGCCGATCGAGAACTCGAAGGCGACCAGGCCGTCGGCACGGCGTTCGATCACCCGCACGAAGCGCAGCGAGGTGTCGACGGCGGGCAGGGAGGTGTCGGTGGTCTGGGGCATGGTGCTTGGGGCGGTCGGTGCGTTGTCGGACGCGTCCCCTTTCGCAGGTGGCGTGCCAGTCTGCCGGGGTTGGGTCGAAAATCTCGATATTTCAGGGAAATCCCTGAGAAAAATGTCGGTGTGCAGCGCAGCATCTGGATCGCCAGACACCCTTCGATAGTCTGTTTCTTGGACTGTTGCGGCGCAG
>NZ_QAIM01000461.1:2137-8730 GCF_003061035.1 Acidovorax sp. HMWF018 | reverse complement strand
CGTATGAAACCTCGGCCCGCGAAGGCCTGGTGCTGGATGAAGGCGTGATCGTCGAGATCGTGCGTCCCGGCACGGGCGACCCCGTGCCCGAGGGTGAGGTGGGCGAGCTGGTCATCACCACGCTCAACCCTGACTACCCGCTGATCCGCTTTGGTACTGGCGACCTGTCGGCGGTGCTGCCGGGCCAGTGCCCCACCGGCCGCACCAACACCCGCATCAAGGGCTGGATGGGCCGGGCCGACCAGACCACCAAGGTGCGCGGAATGTTCGTGCACCCCGGCCAGATCGCCACCATCGCGCGGCGCTTTCCACAGGTGCAGCGCGCCCGGCTCGTGGTCAGCGGCGAGATGGCCAACGACCAGATGGTGCTGCAGGTGGAGACCACCGAAACCGCCGAGGGCCTGGCCCACCAGCTCAGCGACGCCATCCGCGAAGTGACCAAGCTGCGCGGCGAGGTGCAGATGGTGCCCCCGGGCACACTGCCCAACGATGGCAAGGTCATCGAAGACGCGCGCAGCTACAAGTAGCCCCTGAGAGCCCGCTGACGTTCTCGCAGGGGCCGCAGGAGCGCGGCGCGTGCCGGTGCTGGCAGCGCCGGCAACGCATGCTGGCGCCCAAAAGATGTGCATGCACATCAACGGCCAGGACATCGCGCCTGCCCTTGCGACAGCGCAAAACATGTCCACTTTGCGCGCCGGGGTACCGCAGTGTTTACCCTTACAAATGCTATCTTTTGAATAGCATTTAAGCCAATAAATATATGCACTACAGGCCTCTTTGGCTTAAAGACCATATGGCTTGTGTGCTACGTACTATCCGCAATGTTGCCGGAAATACCCCTCGCTATCATGGCCCGTCATTTACAGGAGCACCCATGAAAACAACGCTGAAACTCGCCCTCGTCGCTGCCGCTGCAGTGGCCGCCTTTGGCGCCCATGCGCAGGACTTCCCCGCCAAGGACAAGACAGTCACCCTGGTGGTGCCCTTTGCGGCGGGTGGCCCCACCGACCGTGTGGCGCGCGACCTGGCCGAGGCGCTGCGCAAGCCTTTGGGCGCGACCGTTGTGGTGGACAACACCGCCGGCGCAGGCAGCTCGATCGGTGCCGCCCGTGTAGCCCGCGCCACACCCGATGGCTACACGCTGCTGCTCAACCACATCGGCATGTCCACCATGCCTGCGCTGTACCGCAAGCTGTCGTTCAGCGTACCCAACGACTTTGAATACCTGGGCATGGTCAACGAAGTGCCCATGACGCTGATCGCTCGCCCCACCATGCCCGCCAACAACTTCAAGGAGTTGACGGCCTGGATCCAGCAGAACAAGGGCAAGATCAACCTGGGCAACGCGGGCTTGGGTGCGGCCTCGCACCTGTGCGGACTGATGTTCAAGTCTGCCCTGCAGACCGACATGACGGATGTGCCTTACAAGGGCACGGCCCCTGCCATCACCGACCTGATCGGCGGCCAGATCGACCTGCTGTGCGACCAGACCACCAACACCACCAGCCAGATCGAAGGCAAGAAGGTCAAGGCCTATGCAGTGACCACCGCCAAGCGCCTGACCACGCCCGCGCTCAAGGACCTGCCCACCCTGGCCGAATCCGGTCTGAAGGACTTCAACGTGAGCATCTGGCACGGCCTGTACGCCCCCAAGGGCACGCCAGCCGATGTGCAGAAGAAGATCAACGAAGCCCTCAAGGTCGCGCTGAAGGACCCTGAGTTCATCAAGAAGCAGGAAGCCCTGGGCGCTGTGGTCATCACCGACAAGCGCATCGATGGCCCGGAACACAAGAAGTTTGTGGCGGCTGAGATCGACAAGTGGGGCGCCGTCATCAAGGCCGCTGGCACCTACGCGGACTGATGCTCCCGCACCCGGCAGGGCTCTGAACGCAGCCCTGTCAGCCCCCAAAAAGCCGCCGCGTTGCGGCTTTTTTCATGGGTGTGTGGTGGGGTGTTACTCGCACCATGCGCAAGACATAGCGCCTGGCAAATCTCATGCGCCGACAGGATTGGGGTTATCCATCTGCCCCCACTGCGCCAACGCGCGTAGAACCAGGGCAGACCTTTCTCCTCTCCCCGACATCAAGGATCGATCTCCATGGCACGCATTCCCCTCCACGCACCCACTCGCCCATCCGGCGCGACAGTCGCCGTGCACCCACTTCGTGCGCGACGTCGCCAGGCGCTGACCCTGGGCGCCAGTGCGCTGGCACTGGCCTGCGCGGCGGCGCTGCTGCCCACCATGGCGCGCGCCCAGGGGGCATGGCCCACCAAGCCGGTGCGCATCGTCGTGCCCTTTGCGCCCGGTGGCACGACCGACATCCTGGCCCGCGCCATGGCGCCCGAGCTGTCCAAGGCCTTCGGCCAGCAGTTCATCGTGGACAACCGTGCCGGCGCCGGCGGCAATGTGGGCGCGGAGATCGTCGCCAAGTCGCCCGGCGACGGCTACACGCTGTTGATGGGCACCGTGGGCACCCACGGCATCAACCGTGCGCTGTACGCGAAGCTGCCGTACGACCCCATCAAGGACTTTGTGCCCATCACCATGGTGGCGGCTGTTCCCAATGTGATGGTGATGAATGCCGACAAGGCCAAGGCCCAGGGTATTCACAACGTGCAGGATTTCATCCGGGTGGCCAAGGCCAACCCCGGCAAGATGAACATGGCCTCCAGCGGCAACGGCACGTCGATCCATCTGGCTGGCGAGCTGTTCAAAAGCATGACCGGCACCTTCATGCTGCACCTGCCCTACCGTGGCTCGGGCCCGGCGCTCATGGACATGGTGGCGGGCAATGCGGACGTGATGTTCGACAACCTGCCCTCGTCCATGGCGCAGATCAAGGCCGGCAAGCTCACCGCGCTGGCCGTGACCAGCTCCGAGCGCTCGGGCGCACTGCCCGATGTGCCCACCGTGGAGCAAGCGGGCGGCCCCACACTCAAGGGCTACGAAGCCAGTTCCTGGTTCGGTCTGCTGGCCCCGGCGGGCACACCCACCGACATCGTCAACCGCATTCAGCAGGAAGTCGCCAAGTCACTGGCCACGCCCGCCATGAAGGAGCGGCTTCTGGCACAAGGCGCCATCCCCGGCGGCAACACCCCGGCCGAATTTGCCAAGCACATCGACAACGAGCACAAGAAGTGGGCGCAGGTGGTGAAGACGTCGGGGGCCAAGGTGGATTGATGGTTGGCGCCACCGCATCAGCCGTGGCGCGAGCATGGGCTGCGACGCCTGCGGACCGCACGCAGCCAGGCCCGACAAGGCTGGTGAGCGGCAGACGCACCTGCGATCAGGTCACACACCCCACACCACATCCACATCCGCCGCAGCACTGCGCTTGAGCATCTCGATGAACGGCGCAGCACGCTGGCGCAGGCGCACGGCCTCGTTGATTTCTTCAGCCGCGGCCTCATCGTTTTCCTGGGCTTCGGGCTGGGCTTCGTCGGCGATCACGGCCGCCTCCAGCGCGGCAATGGCACCGGGGATCTGGGCAGCGGTCACGATGCCGCTGGCGCCAGGGGTCTTGCCGATGATGGTCACGATCTGGCGCCCCTGGGGTTCGAGCATGATCAGGTCGGCGGTGGCGCGGGATTTGAACTTGTAGAGCATGGTCAAGGCCTATCGGAAGAGGTTGCCAGGGTCCGCATACATGTAGTCGCGGGTGAACGGATAGCTCGATTGTGCGCCGGCCAAAAGGCCTCTGGCCGTGTCGCCATCCGGCTTGATGGCCAGCATCTGATGCAGCGCCATCCAGCCACGTTCAAAACCCAGGGCACTGCCCGCAAGATACAGGCGGTACGCACGCAAGACCTTATCACCCGGCTGCGCCCCACCCTGTGCGGCCAGCACCTCGCGGGCCGCAGGCAATTGGGCTTCGAGCCCGTCGGACCACGCCCACAGCGTACGCGCATAGTGTGGGCGCAGGTTCTCGGTGTCCACCATCTCCAGGCCTGCGCGGGCCATGTCGTGCAGCACCGTGCTCACATGCAACAGCTCGCCGCCGGGGAAGATGTACTGCTCGATAAAGTCACCCATGCCCGCACCCAGCTGCGCGTTGTCTGCGCCCCCCGCTGTGATGCCGTGGTTCAGCACCTGCCCTCCGGGCCGCAGCAGGCGCGCCACCGTCTCAAAGTAGCGCTGCATCTGCGCGCGGCCCACATGCTCGAACATGCCCACCGAGGCGATCTTGTCGAAGGGCTGCGCCACCTGCAGCTCGCGGTAATCCACCAGTTGCATGCGCACGCGCCCCTGCAGCCCACGCTCTTCAATGCGCCGCTGTACATGGGCGTGCTGGTTGCGCGACAGCGTGATGCCTGTGGCATCCACGCCGTAGTGCTCGGCCGCCCACAGCAGCAGGCCACCCCAGCCCGCGCCAATGTCCAGAAACCGGTCCCCCGGTTGCAGCTGCAGCTTGCGGCAAATGTGGTCGAGCTTGGCCTCCTGCGCCTGGGCCAGCGTCAGGTCTGGGGACCGGTAGTACGCACACGAATACACGCGGCGCGGGTCCAGCCACAGCGCGTAGAAGTCGTCCGACAGGTCGTAATGGAACTGCACATGGCGCGCGTCATGCGCCAGCGTGTGCACCGCCATCGACCGCGCGCGTGCCAGCACCCGCTGCCACCAGCCGTGGTGCTGGTCGCGGGCCGGGTCGCGGGTCAACAGGCCCGCAGCGGCGGCCATCAGGTCGCGCATGCCGCCTTCCAGCGCCACGCGCCCCTCGACGATGGCAGCCCCCACATTGCCGATCTCGCCCGTGGCCAGCGCCACCAGCGCCATGCGGTCACGAAAGCGCAGCGTTACAGCAGGCTCGGGCGCGCCCAGTTGCTGGCCCGCAGGCAACTGGACGGCCATCGGCACCGGCAAGGCCGCGAGCCGCCCCTCCAAGGTGTGCAGCAAGTGCTTCATGCGGCGCATCTTGAGAAATTTGCTGCACTGCGTCAACACCCCGCGATGGCATCAGGGGTTTCGCCGGGAAGGCCCCATTGACAGCATTTTGTTTAAGCCTAAACTATTTTGGCATGAACATCCTTTGCATTGGCGGTGGGCCCGCCGGTCTCTACTTCGCCCTGCTCATGAAGCAGCAAAACCCCACGCACCGCGTCACGGTGGTCGAACGCAACCGGCCGTTCGACACCTTCGGATGGGGGGTGGTGCTGTCGGACCAGACGCTGGCCAACCTGCAGGCGGCCGACGCGCCCACGGCCGCGCTCATCGGCGATGCGTTCAACCACTGGGACGACATCGAGGTGTTTTTCAAGGGCCGCAGCGTGCGCTCCACGGGCCACGGCTTCTGTGGCATCGGCCGCAAGCGGCTGCTCAACATCCTGCAGGACCGGTGCCTGGCGGTGGGCGTGGAGTTGGGGTTCGAGACCGATGTGGCCGACGACCAGGCGCTGGCCGCACAGTACAACGCCGACCTGGTCATTGCCAGCGACGGCCTCAACAGCCGCATCCGCACCCGCTACGCAGCCACCTACCAGCCAGACATCGATCTGCGCCAGTGCCGCTTCGTATGGCTGGGCACCAAGAAAAAGTTCGACGCTTTTACGTTTGCTTTCGAGCAGACCGAGCATGGCTGGTTCCAGGCCCACGCCTACCAGTTTGACGCCGACACCTCCACCTTCATCGTCGAAACGCCCGAGGCCGTGTGGAAGGCCCACGGCCTGGACCAGATGGAGCAGCCCGAGGCCATTGCATTCTGCGAAAAGCTGTTTGCCCAATACCTGGACGGCAACGCGCTCATCAGCAACGCCACGCACCTGCGCGGCTCGGCCAACTGGATCCGTTTTCCGCGCGTGATCTGCAACACCTGGGTGCACCGCGAAGCCATCGACAGCAAGCAGGTGCCCATCGTGCTGATGGGCGACGCAGCGCACACGGCGCATTTCTCGATTGGCAGCGGCACCAAGCTCGCACTGGAAGACGCCATCGACCTCGCCAACGAGTTCGCCACCGGCCTGCCCATCGACGAAGTGCTGCAGCACTATGAAGCGCGCCGCAGCGTGGAGGTGCTGAAGATCCAGAACGCCGCGCGCAACAGCACCGAGTGGTTTGAAAACGTGGCGCGCTACGCCGGCATGCCCGTGGAGCAGTTCACGTACTCGCTGCTCACACGCAGCCAGCGCATCAGCCACGAGAACCTGCGGCTGCGCGATGCCGCGTGGCTGGAGGGCTACGAGGCCTGGCTCGCGGGTGGCAAGGCCGCGATTCCGCCGATGCTCACGCCCTTCACGCTCAAAGGCCTCACGCTCAAGAACCGCATCGTTGTCTCGCCCATGGCCACCTACAGCGCAGTCGAGGGCGTGCCGCAGGACTTTCACCTGGTGCACCTGGGCGCACGCGCCCTCGGCGGCGCGGCGCTGGTGATGGTGGAGATGACCAGCCCCACACCCGAGGGTCGCATCACCCCCGCCTGCCCCGGCCTGTGGAACGACGCACAACAAGCCGCCTTTGCGCGCGTCGTCAACTTTGTGCACGGCAGCAGCACGGCCAAGATCAGCCTGCAGCTCGGCCACAGCGGCCCCAAGGGCTCGACCCGCGTCGGCTGGGAAGGCACGGACGAGCCGCTGGACGCGGGCAACTGGCCCCTGCTGGC
>NZ_QAIM01000461.1:0-2125 GCF_003061035.1 Acidovorax sp. HMWF018 | reverse complement strand
GCGCAGAACCAGACGCCTGCCGCCATGACCCGTGCCGACATGGACCGCGTGACCGCCGCCTTTGTGGACAGTGCCCGCCGCGCCATGGCCTGCGGCTTTGACTGGCTGGAACTGCACTGCGCGCACGGCTACCTGCTGGCCAGCTTTATCAGTCCCGCCACCAACCAGCGCACGGACGACTATGGCGGCAGCCTGGACAACCGCTGCCGCTACCCGCTGGAGGTGCTGACCGCGCTGCGCGCCGTGTGGCCGGCCGACAAGCCGCTCTCCGTGCGTATCTCGGCCCACGACTGGCTCCCTGACGGAAATACTGCCGACGACGCCATCGCCATTGCGCGCTTGTTCAAGGCGGCAGGCGCAGACCTGATCGACGTGTCCTCCGGCCAGACCACGCGCGACTCGCGCCCCGTCTACGGCCGCATGTACCAGACGCCGTTTGCCGACCGCATCCGCAACGAAGTGGGCATTGCCACCATGGCCGTGGGCGCGATCACCGAGGCCGACCACGCCAACAGCATCATCGCGGCCGGCCGCTCCGACCTGTGTGCCATTGCCCGCCCCCACCTGGCCGACCCGGCCTGGACGCTGCACGCCGCCGCGCAGTTGAGCCCCGTGGCCGCAGCGCACACCGACTGGCCGGTGCAGTATCACAGCGGCCGCGACCAGATGCTGCGCGAAATTTCCAAGCAAAAGCAGGCACAAGCGCTAGTGAATCAAGCGCCAGAAGCTACAAAAATAGAAGCAATCGAGTAAACCCCCATGGACCTCGAAGCCCGCCTGCACGGCGCCGCCCCCAGCGAACATCCCGAAGCCCTGCGCCTGTGGCTGCGCCTGCTCACCTGCACCCAGCTCATCGAAAAGCAGGTGCGCAGCCATCTGCGCGCGCAGTTCGACACCACCTTGCCTCGCTTCGACCTGATGGCGCAGCTGGAGCGGGCGCCGGACGGCATGAAGATGAAGGAACTCTCGCGCCGCATGATGGTGACGAGCGGCAACATCACCGGCATCACCGACCAGCTCGTGGCCGAAGGGCTGGTCGAGCGCCTGGACGTGGAAGGCGACCGCCGCGCGTACCTGGTGCGCCTCACGCCGCAGGGCCGCGAGCAGTTCAACACCATGGCGCGCCAGCACGAGCAATGGATCGTCGAGGCCTTCGCCACGCTGGGCGAGCGCGACATCGCCACCTTGTACCGCCTGCTGGGCAAGGTGAAAGAACATACACAGGAGACAGCCGAATGAAGCACTACATCGGGGCGAGCAACCCCATGCGCGAGCAGTTCAACCCGCAGGCCAGCTATGTGGCCGAGCATTTCAGCTGGAGCTTTGCGGGCGGCGTGGGCACCGTCATGCTCAACCGCCCAGATCGCAAGAACCCGCTCACCTTCCAGAGCTATGCCGAGCTGCGCGACTTCTTCTACGCGCTGCGCTTTGCCACCGATGTGAAAGCCATCGTGGTCACGGGTGCGGGCGGCAACTTCTGCTCGGGCGGCGACGTGCACGAGATCATCGGCCCGCTCACCACCATGACCATGCCCGAGCTGCTGGAGTTCACGCGCATGACGGGTGACCTGGTGAAAGCCATGCGCGCCTGCCCGCAGCCCGTGCTGGGCGCCATCGACGGCATCTGCGCCGGTGCGGGCGCGATGATGGCGCTGGCCTGCGACATGCGCTACGGCACCGAGGCCACCAAGACCGCCTTTTTGTTCACCCGCGTGGGCCTGGCCGGTGCCGACATGGGCGCCTGCGCACTGCTGCCGCGCATGATCGGCCAGGGCCGCGCCAGCGAACTGCTGTTCACCGGCCGCGCGATGACGGCGCACGAGGGTCTCGCCTGGGGCTTCTTCAACGATTTGTATGAGAGCGCTGACCTGCTGGCCAACGTGCAGGCCACGGCGCGCACGCTGGCCGACGGTCCCACCTTCGCCCACGGCATGACCAAGACCATGCTGAGCCAGGAGTGGAGCATGACCATCGAGCAGGCCATCGAAGCCGAAGCGCAGGCCCAGGCCATCTGCATGCAGACCGAAGACTTCCGCCGCGCCTACGAAGCGTTCGCCGCCAAGCAAAAGCCCGTGTTCCAGGGAGATTGAACCCATGCACGTTGCAACGCCCCCGGCCCCCCGCC
>NZ_QAIM01000460.1:0-5064 GCF_003061035.1 Acidovorax sp. HMWF018 | reverse complement strand
AGCTTGGTCTGCTCGATGGTGTCCTTCTCGATGCCAAGCGACCCCTTGGCGTAGACCTTGATGCTGTGCTTGCCACCGGTGGCCTTGGACAGCGTCTCGCCCATGTGGCGCACGGCGAGCACGGTGGGGTAGTCCTCGGGGTGGATGTCCGACGAGCGGAACTCGGTGGCCTGCGCGGCCAGGCTGCCGAGCAAGATGCCAGCGGCGATGGCCACGCGGCCAAAGAGGTGTGGAACGTTCATGGTGCTTTGTCTCCTGGGTTGAATGGGGTTGGGGTGCCGCGCTCAGGCGGGCGGGTACGGGGCCTCTGCGAGCCCTTGGGCGCCCGGGCGGGTCACGAAGACCGCGCCGCCATGGGCTACATCGTTGCCCTGCGGCTGGCCGGGGCGGATGGAGGTGATGAAAAGCAGGTCCATGTCGGGCCCGCCAAAACTGCACATCGAGGGCTTGCTGACTGGCACGGCCAGCGAGCGGTCCAGCACGCCCGATGGGGTGAAGCGATGCACCATGCCAGCGTCGTTGGCGCAGATCCAGTAGCAGCCATCGGTGTCGATGGCCGCACCGTCCGGCCGGCCGGGCAGCTCGCGCATATCCACCAACAGACGGCGCGGCCCCAGGCTGCCGTCTTCGTGCAGGTCCAGCGACCAGATCTTTTGCACGCTGGGGTGGCTGTCGCTGAGGTACATGGTGGCGCCATCGGGGCTGAACGCCAGGCCGTTCTGGGTGACCAGGCCTTCGATCAGCGGCGTTGAGAGGCCGCGCGCGTCCTGCCGGTACAGGCCGCCAGCGGGTTGCGCCAGCGACATGTCGCGCACCATGGTGCCGGCCCAGAAGCGCCCCTGGCGGTCACAGCGCCCGTCGTTGAAGCGCATGCCAGCTTGCGGGTGCTGCACGGCAGAGATGAGGGTGCAGGCCAGGGTGCCGTCATCGGCAGGCTGCAGGTGAAAGATGCCCGTGTCCATGCCAGCGATGAGCCCGCCGCTGGCATGCAGCGCAATGCAGGCCAGCTGCTCCGGCGTCGTCCAGCTCATCAGTTGCCGGTCGGCCCAGCGCAGGCGGCGCAGTGCGTGGCCTTCGATGTCCACCCAGTACAGCGCCTGCTCGGCAGTGCTCCACAGCGGGCTTTCGCCCACCTGGTCCTGGTGGTGAGGCAACAGGAGTTCCATGGACCCACTCACTCGAACGGACCGGTGCGCACAAACGGCCCGCCCTGGTAGATCACGGCCGGATCCGTCAGATCGGGCTGCGGGTCTGCGGCCTCCACCTTGGCGCGGAAGGGCTCGGAGCTGTCCTGCGGGCGGTAGCCGATGTGGCGGGCGAGTGCGTTGTCCCACCAGGTGGTGGTGTTGTCGCCCATGCCATAGATGATGCTGTGGCCCACCACCGGCGCTGTGAGGCTGGCCACGACCAGGCGCTCCAGGTCGTCGTAGCTCATCCAGGTGGCCAGCATGCGGCGGTTGCGCGGCTCGGGGAAGGAGGATCCAATGCGCAGGCACACGGTTTCGATGCCGTAGCGGTCAAAGTAGAAGCGCGAAAGGTCCTCGCCAAACGCCTTGGACAGGCCATACAGGCCATCGGGCCGTGCCGGGTCGCGCAGGCCCACCACTTCGTCCTGGCGGTAAAAGCCGGTCACATGGTTGGAGCTGGCAAACACCACGCGCTTGACGCCTTGCTTGCGAACGGCCTCATAGAGGTTGTATGCCCCCACGATGTTGGCCTGCAGGATGGGGTCCCAGGGCTGCTCGGTGGACACGCCGCCCAGGTGCACCACAGCGTCCACCCCATCCAGCAGCGGCAGCATGGCGCTGGCGTCTTCCAAGCGCGCAGGGCGCAACTCTTCGCCCGGCGCCTCGCTGCCCAGGTCGGCGATGTCGGACAGGCGCAAGGTGGTGCAGTACGCCTTCAGGCGCGTGCGCAATTCACGCCCCAGCCCCCCGGCGGCCCCGGTCAATAACAAGCGTTGAAAACGGATCGGCGTCGGGTGACAGGGCATGGCTTTTGCGGAGGTTCTTGGTACAGTGGCGTTACAAGCGGTTGAACGTCATCAGTTGTCATACAACGAGGAGGCAATGTACTCCTTTCAACCCGTCCAACACATAGGGATAACACCGAGACATGAGCATCGACATCGCCCCACGCCGCAAGCCCCGCACCCTGGCCCTGGAGCTGGTGGACTCCCTGGGTGACCGCATCCGCGACGGGCGCCTGGCACTGGGCGACAAGCTGCCCACAGAGGCCGCGATCATGGCCGAGTTCAACGTCAGCCGCACGGTGGTGCGCGAGGCCATTTCCAAGCTGCAGGCGTCGGGCCTGGTGGAGACACGGCATGGCATCGGCACGTTTGTGCTGGGCCTTGGGCAGGCCCCGGGCTTCAAGATCACGCCCGACCAGTTCAGCACCCTGCGTGACGTGATTGCGGTGCTGGAACTGCGCATCGGCGTAGAAACCGAGGCCGCCGCGCTGGCCGCGCAGCGCCGCACGCCCGCCAACCTCAAGACCATGCGCGAGGCGCTGGACACCGTGGCGGCGGCCGTGGACGCCGGGCGCGACGCGGTGGCGGCGGACTTTCAGTTCCACCTGGAGATCGCGCGCGCCACGCAGAACAGCCACTTTGCCGAGCTGATGGGCACGCTGGGCAGCATGATCATTCCGCGCGCCCGGCTGGATTCGGTGGAGGCCCCCAATGACGAGCGCAGGCAGTACCTGCGCCGCGTGAATGGCGAGCACGAAAGCATCTACGACGCCATCGTCGGCCAGGACCCCGACGCCGCCCGCGCGGCCATGCGCACCCACCTGGCCAACAGCCGTGAACGCCGGCGGCGTGCACAGGCCGAGGCTGGCTGAAGGCGAGGGGTCGTGTCGATGCGCCCCACCCCATGCGCCGACCTGTCGCCCTGCGGGTCTGAGGCACCCGGCGGGCCCAGGCGGCAGGAAGTGATCCCATGAGTAGTTACCCGGGGTGCCCAAAAATGCACTTATGTTGTACGATGACATACAACAATAAATCCGCAGCGGCCATGCCATGGCGTACGGCCTTGCCTGAATGGGCAGCCCCTGTGGCGGCCAGCGCTCCTGGCCACGCGATCACGGCACCGGGGCTGTGATTCGAATTTTTTCAACCACCCACCCTTTCACACCACCACCGCCATGCACGCAAACCTGATCGCCGGCAACTGGACCGAAGGCGTCCGCACGTACCAGAACACCAACCCCTCCGACACGCGCGACGTGATCGGCGACTACGCCGTGGCCAGCCGCGAGCAGGCGCTGGAGGCTGTGGCCGCAGCGCACGCGGCCTTTCCGGCATGGAGCCTGTCCACGCCCCAGCAGCGCTTTGACATCCTGGACGCGGTGGGCAACGAGATCATCGCCCGCAAGGCCGAGCTGGGCGACCTGCTGGCCCGCGAAGAAGGCAAGACCCTGCCCGAAGCGATTGGCGAAGTGGGCCGCGCCGCCGCCATCTTCAAGTTCTTTGCGGGCGAGGCGCTGCGCCCCGGTGGCGAGATGATCCCGTCCGTGCGCCCTGGCGTGGGCATTGAGATCACGCGCGAGCCGCTGGGCACCATCGGCATCATCACGCCGTGGAACTTCCCCATCGCCATCCCGGCCTGGAAGATCGCGCCCGCATTGGCCTACGGCAACACGGTGGTGTTCAAGCCCGCCGAGGTGGTGCCCGGCTCTGCCTGGGCGCTGGCTGACATCCTGCACCGTGCGGGCCTGCCCGCTGGTGTGTTCAACCTGGTGATGGGCCGGGGTTCGGACGTGGGCGCAGTGCTGCTCGAAGACGAGCGCATTGCGGGCGTGAGCTTTACCGGCTCGGTCGGCACCGGTCAGCGCGTGGCAGCGGCCTGCGTGCCACGTGGCGCCAAGGTGCAGCTGGAGATGGGCGGCAAGAACCCGTTTGTGGTGCTGGACGACGCGGACCTGAACGTGGCCGTGGGCGCGGCCATCAACAGCGGCTTCTTCTCCACCGGCCAGCGCTGCACCGCCAGCAGCCGCGTGATCGTGACCGAAGGCATCCACGACCGCTTCGTGGCCGCCATGGTCGAGAAGATGAAGACCCTGAAGGTGGATGACGCCCGCAAGACCGGCACCGACATCGGCCCCGTGGTGGACGACCGCCAGCTCGCACAAGACCTGGAATACATCGGCATCGGCCAGCAGGAAGGCGCCAAGCTGGCCTTTGGCGGCGAAGCACTGGAGAAGAACGCCGACGGCGCCCCAGGCTACTACCTGCGCCCCGCCCTGTTCACAGAGACCACGCCCGGCATGCGCATCAACCGCGAAGAAATCTTCGGCCCCGTGGTGAGCGTGTTGCGCGCCAAAAACTACGAAGAGGCGCTGGCCCTGGCCAATGACACGCCCTTCGGTCTGGCCAGCGGCATTGCCACCACCAGCCTCAAGCACGCCACGCACTTCAAGCGCCACGCCCAGGCCGGCATGGTGATGGTGAACCTGCCCACAGCGGGCGTGGACTACCACGTGCCGTTCGGCGGCCGCAAGAGCAGCAGCTACGGCCCGCGCGAGCAGGGGCGCTACGCGGCAGAGTTCTACACCACGGTGAAAACCGCGTACACGCAGGCCTG
Organism: Acidovorax sp. HMWF018; assembly: GCF_003061035.1. Lineage (NCBI taxonomy): Bacteria > Pseudomonadati > Pseudomonadota > Betaproteobacteria > Burkholderiales > Comamonadaceae > Acidovorax > Acidovorax sp. HMWF018. The sequence goes on along the minus strand of NZ_QAIM01000460.1, from coordinate 478 downwards.
AGGCGGACGCGACACAAGCCTGCGCCCGCGACGCCACTCCAGCCCCGGAGTGGCGGGGCCAGGCGCCTGCACCGCGCTGCGCGCACGGACACCGCACAGGTCATTCACCAACGGTTTTTCAGCCACAGCGACCGCAAGCGCTAGTGAATCATGCGCCAATAGCTATTATTTGTATAGCAAAACAATCTATAGGCTCTGCGCCGCTTGATTCCGGCCACGATGGCAGCCGCTATCATCGCGCCCCATGACCGCCCTCCGAACCTTCTCTGCGCTGCGCCTGTGGGTGCTCGCATGGTTCGTGGCGTCGATGGGGGTGGCCATTGCATCGCCACTGGTGCACCCCCAGGCCTTTGAGGTGATCTGCTCGGGCACCGGCGCCATCAAGCTGCTGGTGCAGACCGACGACGGCACCGTCGAAATGGGCGCGATGGGCATGGACTGCCCCTTGTGCGCCACTCCCAGCGCGCCGCCCCCCACC
>NZ_QAIM01000459.1:496-1690 GCF_003061035.1 Acidovorax sp. HMWF018 | reverse complement strand
GTCCGCGGGTCAGCGGGCCGGGGCGGTGGGCAGGGCCAGCACCACGGTGCCATCCCAGCGGGGCATGGCCACGGGCGCGCTGCCCAGGGTGATGGGCGCATTGCCGGCGGCCGCCGCAGCAGCAGGGGCTGCGCTGCGGGTCAGCCGCGCTTCCAGCGGCGTGGCGCGGGCATTGCTGCGGGCTTGGGCCAGCCATTGGGCCAGCGCGTCGGCCGAAGCCCCTTTGAGCGTGACCGTGGCGCGGTCGCCCGCCACGTTGAGCTGCGCCGTGTTGCCCAGGCGCTGCGTGAGGGCGGTGCGCAGCGCACCCACGGCATCGCCGGGGCTGGTAGCGGGTGTGGCCTGCAGCTGCTGGGCCTCGGCCTGCAGGCCTTGCATGCGCTGCAGCTGGACGTCGAGTGCGGCGTGCCGCGCGGGCGCGGCGCGCAAGGTGCCGAGTGCGGGGGCGACGGCCACCCACCACAGCAGGGCCAGCGCCACCACCATGCCGGCGGCCAGCACCAGGTTCTGCTCGCGGGGCGCCAGGGCTTTCCAGCGGTCCTGGAGGGCGGAGGATCGGGTCATGGGCTCACCTCGGTGCGCAGCAACAGGCTGCCATCGTCCACGCGGGCACGGTACCCGGCGGCTTGCAGGCGGCCAGACACCACAGATTCTTCATCGGGCGCCAGGGTCACGCCGCGCAGGCGCAGCTCGCCGGGCGTGTATTCGATGCTGCTGGGCAGGCGGCCATCGGGCAAGGCCGCACCGGCTGCTGCCAGCAGGGGCTCCAGGTCGCGTGCCGACACGCTGCCGGCAGCCTGCCGCAGCTGGGCGAGTTCGCGCTCCATCTGCACCGGCGCATCGACCACCACCTGCACTTTGGGGAAGGTCTGGGTCAAGGTGTTGCGTACGCTGGCCTGCTTGGCAGTCAGCGCCTGCCGTTCTTGCCAGGCCCAGGCATTGAGCCCCACCAGGTGCGCCACCACCAGCACGCCCGCGCCCCAGCGGGCTGCACGCCACTGCGGGGCATACAGCGCCGCGCTCAGCGCGCTGCCCACTTTGCGCAGCGCGCGGGTGCTGCTGGTGCTGGACAGGTCGAACTGCGCCAGGTCCCAGTCGCCGCGGGCGGCATCGAGCGCGCGCTGGCTGGTGGTGTGCAGGGCGATGCGTTGGCCTTGCTGGCCCAGGGTGCGTTCGGCCAGTGCAGCCACGGCG
>NZ_QAIM01000459.1:0-464 GCF_003061035.1 Acidovorax sp. HMWF018 | reverse complement strand
GACCATGAGAGCCTGGTCTTCACCGGTGTCGGCGGCTGGCAAGCCTACGCGTGCCAGTGTCAGGGCCATGGGGGTCAGCGGCAGCACCGCCACGCCTTGGTCGGCGCCATGGCCGGTCAGCACCACATACGCCTCTTCGGGCGTGCCCAGGGCACACAGCTCGGACTGGCCGCTGCCCGTGGGGCCGGGCGCAAATTCGGGCACCACGCGGGCCACGCGGCGGCCTGCGGCCTCCAGCGCCTGCAGGTGTTCGCGCAGCCAGGCGCGGTCGCACACGGCCACCCACACCGGCTCGCCAGCCTGCGCACGGCTTTGTGCGCCGGGTTGCAGCGCAAAGTGCAGCTGGCTGGCATCGTCCAGCACGCGGTCTTCGAGCAGGCCTTCGAGCACGGATCGCAGCCGGGGCGTCTGCTGGCCGGCACCCAGCGGCACGCCGGCCGGAATGGTCACGCGCTGCCACGACA
>NZ_QAIM01000458.1:1413-8131 GCF_003061035.1 Acidovorax sp. HMWF018 | reverse complement strand
GTACAGGGGATGCGGGAGGGGGTGAAGGGCAGCAGTCCAGGCGTTGCGGCCTGACTCACCCCTTTTTCAGGAGCCCCAGCACGAAGGTGACCACAGCCATGATCACGAACACAAAGAACAGAATCTTCGCAATGCCCACGGCACCGGCAGCAATACCGCCAAAACCGAAGAGGGCTGCAATCAGCGCGATCACCAGAAAAACAACTGCGTAGTGCAACATTTCCATCTCCTTATGGGTGGCCGGCTTGCCGGCAGATCGGGTGGCGCCAAAACCTCAACGCCTGGGACCAACTGTAGGTATCTCCTTGTGCCCTGGATGCCGGTGCGCGGCGCGCGCCCATGTCGGCGGCGCAGTGGGGGTCATGTAGGACGGCGCGCACTGGCCGGACCGGACGCACGGTAGCGCGCACAAGCGGCTGTAGCGCAGGTACGCCACGACGGGACGCTGGCTCCTGGCATGGCGTGCCCACAGCCCGCAGGTGTCACACGTGGGCCTGCATGCGCTGCGCCACGCAATGCGGGGAATGAGGGAGACGCCGAAAGAAGGCGGCGAATGCCTCAGGCGTCGTGCGCAGCGGCGTTGCGGCGCGGCTCCGACGAGGTGCGCGGCAGCGGCAGCACGGCCGACAACAAGGTGCCATTGCCAGGCCGCGAAGTGAGCGTGAGACGCCCGCCCGCTGCCTCGACCCGGTGGCGCATGCCAGCCAAGCCGTGCGAAGTGGGGCGCACGGTGCCCGGGTCGAAACCCACACCATCGTCGCGCACCTGCACCGCCACATGCGTGGGGTAGCCGTGCACCGACACCAGCACCTTGCTGGCCTTGGCGTACTTGCCGATGTTGGTCAGCGCCTCTTGCACCATGCGATACACCGTGAGCTGCGCTGCGTCGGGCAGTTGAACGGCCTCCAGACTGGTCTCAACCTCAATGCCTGCGCGCTCGGCGTATTCACGTGTCAGGATCTCCAGTGCGGCGGTGAGCCCCAGGTTCGACAGCGACGACGGTCGCAGGTCTTCGATGATGCGACGCTTGAGCGCAATGCCGCTGTTGAGCGTTTCGGTGAGGTGCTTGAGGCGCTCGGCAATGTCGGGCGCAGTGGCGTCGATCTTGGATTTGAGGCGCGCCACATCCAGCTTGGCAGCCGTCAGCAGCGCGCCCAGCTCGTCGTGCAGTTCCCGCGCCAGATGGCCCCGTTCTTCTTCGCGCACCTGCTGCAAGTGGTTGGCCAACTCGGACAGCGTGGCCGTACGGTCGCGCACCAGCCCTTCCAGGCGGTCGCGCTCACGCTCCAGCACCTCTTGCTCGCGCAGGTTGACGGTCTGAACCGCCTGCGTCTGGCGCAGGTACATGTAGAACGCCAGCAGGCCGATGGCAGTGACCGTGGCAATGCCGATGCGCGACAGCATCAGCGACTGTTCAATCTGCTCGCGGCCTTGCTGCAGGCGCCGATCACTGCGGGCGATGAGCTCTTGCGCATGTTGCCGGATCGCCTCCATGTGCTCCTTGCCCACGTCCGTGTTCAGAATGAACTTCCATGCATCTTCGTTGCCCTGGCGGCGCAGGCGCAGGCTCAACTCCATCTCAGCCAGCTTGCGCGATATCTGCCGCGACAACAGTGCAAACTCCTGCATGTCTTCTGGCGAGGCCATGAACTGGGTGCGCAGGCTGTCAAGATTGGTCTGCACCGTGGCTACAGCCTTGTCGTAGGGCTCCAGGTAGGTTTCATTACCCGTGAGCAGATAACCGCGTTGACCGGTCTCTGCATCCAGCATGCTCTGCAGCAACTTGTTCACATCAGACCTTGTGGTCAGCCCCTGGGCCAGTTGTTCCACCGCGTCCTGCGAACGCATGTGCCCTGTTTCATTGATGCCCACCAGCACCATGGCCGCCAACAGCGCCATGGGCAGGCTCAAGGCCATCTGTCGGACTTTTGGTAACCAACGCCGGGTGTTTTCTTGGAGATTCATACGCTTATTCTGGATAATGACCCGTTACCTGCCAGGTGCGCCAGCCATGCAACGACATGCCGAGCGCCTGGACTTCAATACACACCGGCAGCACCTTTGCTGCCGCCTCGAAAGAAGCATCAATGATCAAGATTGGCATTGTGGATGACCACGCGATTGTTCGTTCCGGGCTGCGGCAGTTCTTGTCCGAGCACGTGGACTTGCGGGTGGAAGGCGAGGCGGCCAATGGCCGCGAGGCCATCGACCTGGTGCGCAACAAGGAAATCGATGTGCTGCTGATGGACCTGTCGATGCCTGGCCAAAGCGGGCTGGACGCGCTGGCCATGCTGCGCGCCAAGGCGCCCGACATGGGCATCCTGATCCTGAGTGGCTACCCTGAAGAACACTACGCGATCAACCTGATCCGCCAGGGTGCCAGTGGTTACCTGAACAAGGAGTGCGAACCGTCGGAGATCGTGGAGGCCATCCGCACCATTGCTCTGGGCCGCCGCTACCTGACGCCTGCCGTGGCCGAACTGCTGGCACAGCAACTCAACCGCAAGGACGATGCGCCACCGCATGAGCAGCTGTCTGAGCGAGAGTTCCAGGTGTTCCTGAAGCTGGCCAAGGGAGAAACGGCGGGCGATATCGCCAAGTCGTTGTCGCTCAGCGTGAAAACGGTGAGCACGTACCGCACACGCCTGATGGAAAAGATGAGCCTCTCGTCCAACAGCGACCTGACCTACTACGCACTCAAAAATCGCCTGATCGACTGACATCCAGGACCTGGCCAGAGCCCGGCGCTGGCGGGCGTGGGCAGGTCTTGCTTTTGCGCTGAAAAAGAAGGAAAAAGAAACACCCCGACTGCCGCATGCACCGACGCACGCGGCGGCGGGTTGTGTCACTGGGATGCGCCCGATGATGCGGCAGACACACCGCCGCCGCTACCGGCCTCCAGCCCGTGGGCCGGGCTGCTGTGCTGTACGCAGTAGTCCACCAACGCGTCGATCTCGTTGGATTTGTCAAACACTGCATCCACACCCAGCTGCGCACAGCGCATGCGCACATCCGGCGTGGCGTAGTTGCTGAGCACCACCATTTTTTGGCCGGGCCGCCGCGTGCGGCAGGCAGCAAGCACACCCAAACCGCTGCCCTGGCGCAAGAACAGATCCACGATGGCCAAGTCCCACTCCTCAGGGTGCGAGGACAACCAGTTCGTACCGTCGTCTTCGGTTTCTGCCACGCCCACCGCTTCTACAGACGCCAACTCCTCCAGAGTTCCGATCAGGTTCTCGCGGATGGTCGCGTTGTCTTCAACAATGTAGGTGCGCAGTTTCACGGGCGGGTCCATGTGTACGGACAGTGCGGGTCACGCTGTCCTAGCCTTGAATTTAAGGCTTCCATGCGCCGGATTCTGCCAGCCACAACACGCTGGCCATGTAGGAAAAATCCTACCGCGCAACACACACCTTGCAATGGGCGTGGCGCTGAACGCGCATGGTGCTCCACTCCATAGCCCGGCCATCGAGCATCAGCAGCCGACCCGCCAGCGACTGCCCCACACCCGCTATGAGCTTGAGCGCCTCGGCTGCCTGCATCGCACCCACCACACCCACCAGCGGAGCAAATACACCCATCGTGGAGCAGCGGACTTCTTCAAACTCCGCATCCGGCGGGAAGATGCAGGCATAACAAGGCGACTGCGCATCGCGCGGGTCCACCACCGTGATCTGCCCATCGAACTGGATCACAGCCCCCGCCACCAAGGGTTTGTTATGACGCACACACGCGGCATTGACCACCTGGCGGGTCGCATAGTTGTCGCTGCAGTCGAGTACCACGGTGGCATCGCGCACCAGACTGTCGAGAGCCGCCGCATCCACCCGGGCCTGCAGCGCGGTGACCTGCACCTCGGGGTTGATGTCGGCCATGGCCTGCGCCGCCGACTGGACCTTGGGACTGCCCACGCGCGCGGTGGTGTGCGCAATCTGGCGCTGCAGGTTGGTCAGGTCCACCACATCGTCATCGACGAGTGTGATGTGGCCCACACCGGCGGACGCCAAGTACAGCGCAGCGGGCGACCCCAACCCGCCAGCGCCGATGATGAGAGCATGGGCTTCCAACACCCGCTCCTGTCCCTCGATGCCCACCTCGTCGAGCAGGATGTGGCGGGAATAGCGCAGGAGCTGGTCATCGGTCATGGGAAGGCTGGCCTGCAGCGGCCAAAAAATCAACGGTGAAACAGGCGGACATGAAAAAGGCTGGATTCCTCGCGAAATCCAGCCCGGGGTCAGAGCGCGAAAGGCTCAATTCTCTTTCTTTTCTTCCTTGCGCTCTGTCAGCGTCTTGCTGACCAGCACAGGGCGACCCTTGAGCTGGTTGAGGGCCTGCACCAGCTGGAAGTCTTTGTCCGAACCGAATTCGGGCACCTTGCGGTCGGCCGCAGGCTTCTTGGCTTCTTCTTCCATGCGCTTGCGGGCTTCCTCACGGGCCTTTTCACGGGCTTCGTCCTTCTTCTCTTCACCCTGGCCGCTGTTCAAATGCTTGTCCAGATCTGCCTCGCGCATGCGCAAGGCGGCAAAGATGTTGCCCTCTTCCGACTCGTCAATCATCACGTCGGGCACGATGCCCTTGGCCTGGATCGACTTGCCACTCGGCGTGTAATAGCGGGCGGTGGTCAGCTTGATGCCCGTGTCAGGCCCCAGCGGACGCACGGTCTGCACCGAGCCCTTGCCAAAGGTCTGGCTGCCCATGATGGTGGCGCGCTTGTGGTCCTGCAGCGCGCCAGCCACGATCTCGCTGGCGGAGGCAGAGCCTTCGTTGACCAGCACCACCAGCGGCACCGCCTTGAGGGACGCGGGAAGGCGTTTGAGCGGATCACCGCCGCCGCGGCGCTGGTAGTAGTCGGGGGCAGCCTTGTAGGTGGCCTTGCTGTCGGCCAGCTGGCCATTGGTGGTGACCACCGTCACGTTCTCGGGCAGGAAAGCCGCAGAAATTGCCACGGCTGCATCCAGCAGGCCGCCCGGGTCGTTGCGCAGGTCCAGCACCAGGCCCTTGAGGTTGGGCTCCTGCTTGTAGACCTCTTCCACCTTGCGCACAAAGTCATCCACCGTGCGCTCCTGGAATTGCGACAGGCGGATCCAAGCGTAACCGGGCTCGATCACCTTGCCCTTGACGGACTGGGTCTTGATCTCTTCGCGCGTGATGGTGACGGGGAACGTGCGGTTCTCGTCCTTGCGGAAGATGGTGAGGGTGACCTTGGTGCTGGGCTCGCCGCGCATGCGCTTGACGGCGTCATTCAGCGCCAGGCCCTTGACGGCGGTTTCGTCGATCTTGGTGATGAGGTCGTTGGTCTTGAGCCCGGCGCGGAAGGCCGGCGAGCCTTCGATGGGCGACACGATCTTGATCAGGCCGTCTTCCTGCGTGATCTCGATGCCCACGCCCACGAAGCGGCCGGAAGTGCCCTCGCGGAATTCCTTGAAGGACTTCTTGTCGAAGTACTGCGAGTGCGGATCCAGGCTGGAGACCATGCCGGAGATGGCGTCGGTGATGAGCTTCTTGTCATCGACCGGCTCGACGTAATCGGTCTTGACTAGGCCGAACACGGCGGACAACTGCTGGATTTCTTCGAGCGGCAACGGCGTCATGGCGCCACGCGCCACCGTTTGCAGTGACACCGTGGTGAGCGCACCCGCCACCACGCCTACCGATACCCATCCTGCAATCTTGAGTTTGTGGCCCATACAACACCTTTTACCGCTTCGAAACCAATATACACCTTGGAAGGGCCAAACCCGCCGCAGTTCCGCATGGATGCTCACTTTGGCGGGGATAAGCGGGGTTTACCCCGCTCTTTACCTGCGATTTACGCTTTGCCCTGCGATGCCACGGCGGCTGCGGCCTTGGCCGCCGCTTCGGCATCGCCCAGATAGTAGTGACGGATGGGCTTGAGGTCGGCGTCGAGCTCGTATACCAGTGGAATCCCGTTGGGAATGTTCAGACCCACGATGTCGGTCTCGGAGATGTTGTCCAGATACTTCACCAGCGCGCGGATGGAGTTGCCATGCGCAGCCACCACCACCCGCTTGCCCGAGCGGATGGCGGGCGCCATGGCCTCGTTCCAGAACGGCAGCACGCGGGCCACGGTGTCTTTCAGGCACTCGGTCAGGGGCACATTCTCGGCAGCCACCCCAGCGTAGCGGCGGTCACCACGCTCGCTGCGGGGGTCGGTGGCTTCCAGCGCTGGCGGGGGCGTGTCATAGCTGCGGCGCCATACCAGCACCTGCTCGTCGCCATACTGCTTGGCCATGTCGGCCTTGTTCAGGCCCTGCAGGGCGCCGTAGTGGCGCTCGTTCAGGCGCCAGTCCTTGACCACGGGCAGCCAGGTGCAGTCCATTTCGTCCAGCGTGTACCAGAGGGTGTGGATGGCACGCTTGAGCACGCTGGTGAACGCCAGATCGAACTCGTAGCCCTCGGCCTTGAGCAGCTTGCCGGCCGACATGGCCTGGGAGACACCGGTGGGCGTGAGGTCCACATCGGTCCAGCCGGTAAAGCGGTTTTCAAGGTTCCAGGTGGATTCGCCGTGGCGGATCAGAACGAGCTTGTACATGGTTTCCCCAGGAAAGGCAGGTCAAAAAAATGCGGGCCAAAACCCAGCATTCTAGAATTACGCTGTTCGCCAACCCAAGGAAGCTTCGTGAAATTCATTATTGATAACTGGTATCTGTTCCTCGTTGCGCTGGCTTCGGGCAGCATGTTGCTGTGGCCGGTCCTC
>NZ_QAIM01000458.1:0-1403 GCF_003061035.1 Acidovorax sp. HMWF018 | reverse complement strand
CCGTGCAGCTCATCAACCGCGAAAAAGCGGTGGTCATCGACGTGTGCGAAGCCGAGGAATTCGCCACGGGCCACGTGACTGGCGCCAAGAACGTGCCCGTGTCCCAGCTTGAAGAGCGCCTGCCCACCGTGATCAAGAACAAGGCCCTGCCCGTGGTGCTGGTGTGTGCCAGCGGCGCACGCGCCAACCGCGCCGTCGCCATTGCCAAAAAACTGGGCTACGACAACGCCCAGGCACTCGCTGGTGGCATGAAGGCCTGGCGCGAAGCCAGCCTGCCTGTGGAAAAAGCCTGATCCGCCCCCAGTTATTCGGTCAGCGCTAGTCTTGCGACTGGTTTTTCAGTCCCACAGGAAGAAAGAGGAAGGTTCGCCATGCAACCCGTGAAGATGTACACCACCGCCGTCTGCCCCTATTGCATCCGGGCCAAGCAGATCCTCAAGTCCAAGGGCGTGGAGCAGATCGAGGAGATCCGCATCGACACAGACCCCGCTGCGCGCAGCCACATGATGGAAATCACCGGCCGCCGCACGGTGCCGCAGATCTACATCGGCGACACCCATGTGGGTGGCCATGACGATCTGGTGGCGCTGGACAGCCGTGGCGAGCTGATGCCCTTGCTCGGCGCCTGACCCCCTGTCTGGGCGCTGCATAATGCAGCCCCATGTGCCCGCTGCGGGAGCTGCTCCCCGGCGGGTTTTGTTTTGCTAGCAATTTCGTAAGAGCAAAGAGACTTCACCATGGCCGACCAAGAAAACCCCGTGTTCCAGATCCAGCGCGTCTACCTCAAGGACCTGTCGCTGGAGCAGCCCAACTCCCCCGCCATCCTGCTCGAACAAGAGCAACCCAGCGTGGACATCCAGCTGGGCGTGGAAGCCACCCCTGTGGCCGAAGGCATCTTTGAAGTGGCTGTGACCGCCACCGTGCAGACCAAGATCAAGGACAAGACTGTGTTCTTGGTCGAAGCCAAGCAAGCCGGCATCTTCGAAATCCGCAACGTGCCCGAAGACCAGATGGGCCCCATCATGGGCATCGCCTGCCCGCAGATCGTGTACCCCTACCTGCGCGGCAATGTGGCCGACGTGATCAACCGCGCTGGCTTCCCGCCCGTGCACCTGGCCGAAATCAACTTCCAGGCCATGTACGAGCAACAGCAAGCCCAGGCCGCTGGCCAGGCATCGCCCATCATCACGCAGTAAGCATTTACAGGCATTTTTGCCTGTAGTGCTGGATGAATAAGCGCATACAGCTATGAAAATCATAGTATTGGGCGCTGGAGCCTGGGGGACTGCGGTGGCCATGAGTGCCGCCCAGCACCCCGCAGGCCATGCCGTCACCTTGTGGGCGCGCGATGCCGCCCAGGCGGCCCAGATGCAGACGCAGCGGCAGAACGTGCGTTACCTGCC
>NZ_QAIM01000457.1:0-1653 GCF_003061035.1 Acidovorax sp. HMWF018 | reverse complement strand
CAGGCAGCAGTCGTGGTGGCACCAACGCCCGTAACGGCCCCCGCCGCCAGCGCCACCCCGGCAGCGCCCCCACCACCTCCTGACCTGCCTTCGATCCATGGAATTTGACCTGAGCTGGATACTGCTGGGCCTGCCCCTGGCCTTTGTGCTGGGCTGGCTGGCGTCACGGTTTGACCTGCGCCAGCTGCGCGCCGAAAACCGCCGCGCCCCAAAGGCGTACTTCAAGGGTCTGAACTTCCTGCTCAACGAGCAGCAGGACCAAGCCATCGACGCCTTCATCGAGGCCGTGCAGAACGACCCCGACACCTCCGAGCTGCACTTCGCCCTGGGCAACCTGTTTCGCCGCCGGGGCGAATACGACCGTGCCGTGCGTGTGCACGAGCACCTGCTCTCGCGCGGCGACCTGAGCCGTACTGACCGCGAACGCGCCCAGCATGCGCTGGCGCTCGACTTCCTCAAGGCCGGGCTGCTCGACCGCGCCGAAGATGCGCTGCAGCGCCTGGAGGGCACCCCGTTCGAGGCCCAGGCCCGCCTGGCGCTGCTGGCCATCTACGAACGTTCGCGCGACTGGCCCCATGCCGCCACCATTGCCCGCAAGATGCACGATGCCGATCAGGGCGACTTCAGCACCCGGCAAGCCCACTACCTGTGCGAGCAGGCGCTGGCGCTGAGCGCGCAAGGCGACCTGCCGGGCGCTCAGGCCCTGCTGGACCAGGCAGTGGCCGCTGCTCCCGAGGCCGCGCGCGCGCGCATTGAACTGGCGCGCCTGCAACGCCTGATGGGTCAGCCGGCTGCCGTGCTGTCCACGCTCAAGGCGCTGGGCGAGCGCAACCCCGCAGCGCTGCCCCTGGCCGCCCCGCTGATGGTCGAGGCTGCCACCGCTATCGGCCGCACCCAGGAAGTGCATGCCCTTTTGCAGGCGCACTATGCGCAAGCGCCTTCGCTGGACGTGCTGGAAAGCATCGTTGCCATGGAAGCCGCCGACGAGGCCACCCGCCCATCCGCCCGCCAGCGTTATGTGGAGCACCTGGACAAGGAGCGCTCCCTGGTCGCTGCCGCCAAATGGCTGGCCACCGAAAAGCTGGAACACGAAGAATTCCACCCCCAGGTTCAACGTGCCCTGGACCATGCCGTCAAGCCCCTGACCCGCTACCGCTGCGCGGCCTGTGGCTTCGAGGCGCGCCAGCATTTCTGGCAATGCCCCGGCTGCCAGACCTGGGACAGCTACCCCGCACGCCGGGTCGAAGAACTCTGACCCAAGCCTTCATCCACAACGCTGTAAGACCCTTGCCATGCTGAAGAAACTGCTGACCCTGCTGGTTGCCACGCTGCTCGCCACCGCCACCTGGGCCGCCGTGGACGTGAACACCGCCACCGAGGCCGAACTAGACGGCATCAAGGGCATCGGGCCCGGCCTGTCGGGCCGCATCCTCCAGGAGCGCCAGAGTGCCCCCTTCAAGGACTGGGCCGACTTCATCGGCCGTGTGGGCGGCGTGGGCAACAAGAGTGCCGTCAACTTCTCCAAAGAGGGCCTGACCGTCAACGGCAAGAGGTACAGCGCAGCAGCCGCTGCCAAGGCAGAAGCCAAATCCAGCAAAAAGCACAGCAGCTCCCAGGCTGCAGACCGCAAGGCCCGTGGCAGCGCTAACAAGG
>NZ_QAIM01000456.1:3264-4488 GCF_003061035.1 Acidovorax sp. HMWF018 | reverse complement strand
CGTCCGTGCTGTGCCCGCCCCACCTGCGCCAGCCCATCGCCGCCATCTACGCCTTTGCCCGCACTGCCGACGACATTGCCGATGAAGGCGATGCCACACCGGCCGCCCGCCTGGACGACCTGGCGGCCTACCTGGCCGACCTGCGCGCGATTGCCCAGGGCCAGGCGCCCTCGCCCCGCTGGGCCAGCGTGTTTTTGCCGCTGCAAGGCGTGTTGCGCAGCCATCAGCTGCCCGTGCCGCTGCTGGAAGACCTGCTGAGCGCCTTTGCCCAAGACGTGGAGAAAACCCGTGACGGCGAGGGCTACGCCGACCGCGACGAGCTGCTGGACTACTGCCGCCGCTCGGCCAACCCGGTGGGCCGGCTGCTGCTGCACCTGTATGGAGTGCACGACGCCGAGGCGCTGCGCCAGAGCGACGCCATCTGCACGGCGCTGCAGCTCATCAACTTCTGGCAGGACCTGTCCGTGGACATTCCCCGGGGCCGCCACTACCTGCCGCGATCCGACTGCGTAGCGTATGGCGCCTGCCAGTCCGAGCTGCTGGCGCTGCAAAGCACCCGCGAGAACGCCCGCCTGATTGCCGACTGCGCCCACTGGGCGCGCACCACGATGCAGAGCGGCGCCCCCTTGGTGCACCGCCTGCCCGGCCGCGCCGGCTGGGAGCTGCGGCTGGTGGTGCAAGGCGGCCTGCGCATCCTCGACAAGGTCGAGGTCCTCAAAGGAGGCAGCCTGCACACCCGGCCCAAGCTCCGTGGGTGGGACTGGTGCGTGATGCTGGGCCGCGCGCTGGTGATGTAAGAAAGATTCATGGGCCACAAGGCGGGCTCACACATTGGCCTGCCAACGCAAAATCCAGTGCCAAAACGGCCTGTAGCGCATGATTCATATGCACCAATTGCTACTTAATTGATAGCAAATTATTGGGATGCCTCTCGCCCCTGACCCAGCAGGGGCAGGGATAGCGAGCATGCCCCTGCCACTGCACCCGGTTAGCCTCGCGGCCACCGTGGCAGGGCGGCGGCCAACACCCCCACCCTGCCGGCCCGTGCCTGCGCGCCACAAGCGCTGGGGCACCTTTAACACTGGTTCTCAGAGCCCAGGGTCACCCCCACCATGTCTGTCAGCGTTTTCGACCTCTTCAAGATCGGCATCGGGCCGTCCAGCTCCCATACCGTGGGGCCCATGATTGCGGCGCGGCAATTTGCCTGCCATGTGCGCGACACCG
>NZ_QAIM01000456.1:0-3247 GCF_003061035.1 Acidovorax sp. HMWF018 | reverse complement strand
GGTGAGCGTGGAGCTGTTCGGCTCCCTCTCGGCCACCGGCGTGGGCCACGGCACCGACCGCGCCGTGCTGCTCGGTCTGGCAGGGCACGAGCCAGACCACATCGACCCCGACCAGATCGCCCCCGCCATCGCACAGATCCGCCAGAGCGGCACGCTGGCGTTGCTGGGCGAGCATGCCGTGCCGTTTGTCGAAAAGGACCACTTGCTGTTTCGCCGCAAAAGCCTGCCGCTGCACCCCAACGGCATGGCGTTCCATGCACTGGATGCGCAGGGCAACGACGTCGCCATGCGCGAGTACTACTCCGTGGGCGGCGGCTTTGTGGTCGACGCTGCAGGCCAGCGCGTGCTCAACACCCCGGCCAGCGCGGGCGCCGACACCGCAGGCCACGGCCAGGGCCTGCCACACCCGTTCCGCACCGGGGCTGAGCTGCTGGCGCAGTGCCGCGCCACCGGCTTGAGCGTGGCCCAGCTCATGGCCGCCAACGAACAGCATTGGCGCAGCCCTGCTGAGGTGCGGCGCCAGCTGCTGGCCATCTGGCAGACCATGGCGGGCGCCGTGCAGCGCGGCTGCGCCAGCACCGGCACCCTGCCCGGCCCCATGCATGTGCGCCGCCGTGCGGCCGAGCTGCACAAGAACCTGAGCCGCTCACCCGAGGCCGCGCTGCGCGACCCGCTGTCCATGCTGGACTGGGTGAACCTGTACGCCATGGCCGTGAACGAAGAAAACGCCGCGGGCGGCCGCGTGGTGACGGCCCCTACCAATGGTGCAGCGGGCGTGATCCCGGCCGTGTTGCACTACTACGTCAACTTTTTGCAGGGCCCCATCCCGGCCAACGACGACGGCATTGCCACCTTTTTGCTCACCGCCGGCGCCATCGGCATCATCTACAAGGAGAACGCCTCACTCTCCGGCGCCGAGGTGGGCTGCCAGGGTGAAGTGGGCGTGGCCTGCTCCATGGCCGCTGGCGCGCTGGCCGCTGTGATGGGCGGCACGCCCGAGCAGGTGGAGAACGCGGCCGAGATCGGCATGGAGCACAACCTGGGCATGACCTGCGACCCCGTGGGCGGTCTGGTGCAGATCCCCTGCATCGAGCGCAACGCCATGGGCGCGATCAAGGCCATCAACGCCGCCCGCATGGCGCTGCGCGGCGACGGGCAGCACGTGGTCTCGCTCGACAAGGTCATCAAGACCATGATGCAAACCGGCGCGGACATGAAGGTGAAATACAAGGAGACATCGCGCGGCGGGCTGGCGGTGAATGTGGTCGAATGCTGAACCGTGCCGCCTACCGGCCTCTATTGCAGCCCCTCTCGCGGCACGTTTCGTAGCCCCTTCACCTGCATGCATCTGCCGCCGGACCTGCCCACACCCTTGCCACTGGAGCGCTGGCTCAACCGCCTGGGCGCGCTGGTGATGCCGCTGGCGCTGCTGGTCGTGCTGCTGCTGTTTTTGCAATGGCCGTTGCGCGACGGGTGGGGCGCGGGGTCCAGCCAGGCCAACGACCTCGCGCAGGTGCTGTTTGCGCTGTATGTGGCCGTGGCCCTGCGCCACGCGGACCGGCGCGGCGCCCACCTGGTCAGCCGCCCCGACCTCGCCCATGCGGGCCGGGGCCGGGTGCGCGCCATGCGCCTGCTGGGCGCGCCCCTGGCCGTGCTGCCCTGGGCGGTGTTTGTGTGCATCAACGCCGCGCCCACGGTGTGGCGGTCGGTGCGGGGGCTGGAGAGTTTTCCTGAAACCGCCAACCCCGGCTACTTCGCCATCAAGCTAGCCTTGTTGCTGCTGGCCGTGCTGCTGGCCCTGCAAGCCCTGGCCGACCTGTGGCGGGCCGTGCACACGCTGCGCACGCCAAATAGCGCACCGGCTGACCACGCATGAGCGCCATCCCATGAACGCCATCGGCCTGTTGCTGCTGGTGCTGGCCCTGGTGCTGATGATGACGACCGGCTGGGCCACCTACGCCGTGCTGCTGGGCGTCAGTACCCTGGGCGCGGTGGCGGGCCTGGCGCTGGGCGCGTTTGATGGCGCGGTGCTGCGCAGCCTGCCGGAGCGCGTGGTGGGCCTGCTTGAACACGACCTGCTACAGGCGCTGGTGCTATACGCCGTGGTGGGCGCGCTGCTCAACCACCTGGCACTGGTCAACGGCCTGTACAGCGGCCTGCGCAAATTGTTGGCGCGCGTGGTGGGGCAACGGGCCGCGCCCGACATGGCGGGCCTGGGCGTGGGCATGCTGATGGCGCCCATGAACGGATCGGTGGGGGCCAGTCTGGTGACCCTGTCGCACACCGCCGGGCAGGCCTGGGCCCACGAAGGCATGCCGCCCGCCCGACGCACCGCCCTGGTCGCCGTGGCCAGCACGCTGGGCATCATCGTGCCGCCGTCGCTGGTGCTGTTGCTGCTGGGCGATGCCATGCTGCGCGCCCACACCGAGGGCCTGACCCTGGCCACGCAGCTGGGGCTGGCCAGCGCCCGCGCAGGCACCCGCATCATCAATACCCAGGATGTGCTGCAGGCTGCCCTGGCCCCCGGTGCGCTGCTGCTGGTGTTGTGGATGGGCGTGACCTGGTGGCTGGCCCAGCGCCGCGCTGTCGGCATCGCCGATCAAGGGGTCGCGTCCACAGCACCCGCGCCCCTGACCCGCAGCGAGCGCTGGACGTTGGGCGTGGTGCCCATGCTCATCGTGGCCCTGCTGGCACTGGTCACCACCGGCCGCGTGCGGGCGGTAGAGGCCGCCGCCACCGCCGGGGTGCTGCTGCTGGTGTGGGGCATGGCGTCGCACCAGCTCACGCTGCGGCGGCTGGCGCAGGTGCTGGACGATGCCATGGCGCTCACCGGCGCGCTGTTTGCGCTGCTGGTGGCGGCAGTCACGTTCTCGCTGGTGCTGCGCGCCTACGGCACCGATGTGCTGGTGGCCGAATGGATGCGTGCCCTGCAGGGCCAGCCCCTGCTGGCCATGGGGGTGGTGCTGGCCGTGCTGCTGGGCTCGGCGTTTGTGCTGGACGCGTTCGAGCTGATCTTTCTGATCATTCCCATCGTCATTCCTCCCTTGCTGGCGCTGGTGGACGACGCGGCCTGGGTGGCCGCGCTCACCTTGCTGGTGCTGCAGGCGGGGTTCCTGCTGCCGCCGCTGGGCTACGCGCTGGTGCTTTCCCGCGCCCAGGTGGCGCCCCGGCCTGCCATGGGCGCGGTGGCGCGTGCGCTGGCGCCCTACCTGCTCTGCCTGGCCGGCGTGATCGCCCTGGTGATGGC
>NZ_QAIM01000455.1:722-1428 GCF_003061035.1 Acidovorax sp. HMWF018 | reverse complement strand
CCCCCGAGCCCTACAGCCAGCGCCGCGACAACAGCCTGGGCCTCGGGCGTCTGCGGGAGGACCCCGCATCGCCCGCAGCCGCTGGGGCTGCCGGTGCGCCTGCTGCCCCAGCCCCATCGGCCGAGGCAGAGTCCTCTGCCCGCTCGCAATCTGCCGACAGTGTGGCCAAGGCCGTTCCCATGCCATCGGCCAAGCTAGGCACGGCGCACGGCCAGCGCGAGACCTCGGTTGTCACCCACACCAGCTTCACGCGCCTGCAAGAGCAGCCCAATGAAATCATCAGCATCCGCTACGACAGCCGCGAGAACCTGATCGCCAGCGGCGTGATCCGCGAGCCCATCGCCCGCCCCCACGTGCCCCATGTGCCGCGCGCGTTTCCGCAGTCGGACAACCTGTCGTACGTACCCGACCCACGGTAGGCCTGGGCCGGCCCGTGAGTGCATGAGGGTTTCGCATAATGCCCGGGTGCCTGCAGCCCCACCCTCTCACGATGCCTACGACGCCGACGAAGCGCTGATGCTGCGCTACGCCGGTGGCGACATGGCCGCGTTTGACCGGCTGTACGCCCGGCACGAGCTGGCCGTGTGGCGGTTTGTGTTTCGCAGCGTGAAGGTGCAGGCCGTGGCCGACGACCTGCTGCAGGACGTGTGGTTTGCGGTGGCGCGCAATACCACCCGTTATGAGGTGAAGGCCAAGTTCCGCACCT
>NZ_QAIM01000455.1:0-698 GCF_003061035.1 Acidovorax sp. HMWF018 | reverse complement strand
CTGGATGCGAGCGACGACGATGCGCGCACGCTGGCCGACACGCTGGTGGCCGACTCGGGCTTTGGGCCTGTGCGGCAACTGCAGTCGCGGGAGCAGGCGGCTGCGCTGATTGCGGCGGTGGAGCAGTTGCCACTGGAGCAGCGTGAGGCCTTTTTGCTGCAAGCCGAAGGCGACCTGAGCGTGCAGGAGATTGCCGAGGCCACCGGCGTTAACTTTGAAACCGCCAAAAGCCGCCTGCGCTACGCGCGGGCCAGCCTGCGCCAGCACCTCAAGGAGTTTGTATGACCCGGCAGGACGACGAACTGGTCCGGCGCTACCACGAGGCCAGCGAACAGGAAGGCGCCCGCCCCGGCGTGCATGTGCGCGATGCCGTGCGTGCGCATGCCCAGATGATGGCCACGGCTGCGGCATCGGCATCAGCGGCCCCAGTGCCCCCCCCTGCCGCCAACCAGGCCCGCTGGAAGATTTCGGCCCTGGCCACCTTGGCCGTGGTGGGGCTGACTGGCTTGCTGATGCTGCAGTTTGAGCGCGGCACGCCCGAAGAGCGGGACGCTGCTTTCAGCCACCGCCGGGCCGAGTCGCCTGCGCAGGCTCCCACGGTCCCTGCCCCTGCAGCCACACCGACGCTCCCGCCACCGGCAGAGCCCCCATCGGTCACTCCGCCTGCACCGGAAAGCGCGCAGAAAAGTACGCGGAAC